>CAZQMG010000099.1:0-5901 GCA_964594375.1 uncultured Clostridia bacterium
GGGGTTCTCACCCGGTTCCCTTGGTCTGCCTTCTTCCTCTTACCATATTTTCAATTTGGTATTATTATATCATTACTTAGGATTCTAGTCAAGTATTTAGAGACCTCTGAAAAATGCAATTTGAAAGCAAAATTGGAGTTTTTCAGAGGTCTCTATATGAACGGCTTGACACGTATCGTAACTCAATATAAAAGAAAACAGGCTATGAGCCATTAAGGAACAAAATTTTTTTTGGGTTGACGGTGTAAGAATTTGGTATATAATGCTGCGTAATTCTAAAGAAAAGAGAGGAGAATCTGTAGAAATGGAGTCACCGGAAGAACCGCCAGCTGGCGGGAGTTTAATGAATTTGCTAATAGAAGGAAATATTAGTGAGGATTCTTCGAAGAACGGAAAATTCATATCTTCAAGAATCCCTTTTTTAGCATATAGGGATTTCCTTGCATTGCTATCAAGCGAAGTGTCTGAGCAGTTCGTAGTTCATTGTTTATAGCTCATCGACAAAAACGATGAGGGGAAACGGGTAGCAAGAAAGTTAACTATATGAAACGACATAAATAATTGCGCATCCCTTGTAGCGACTTCATTTATGAAGCCAGAAAATTAGCGGGTTTGATGAATCAAACCTCTACAGATAAGCGAAAATATATAAGACGTTTCATATAACAAGATATGAAATAGGGAGAATGGGGGGAGGGGGCAAAATCTATTGAGGGACAGAATGACAAAACATCATCTCCCTAAATAAGTTAAAGGAAAAACAAAGAAAAAAATGAAAACTTTTTTAAGATTACTATTATATATCAAGCCTTACCGAGGTAAATTACTATCTGCTTTCATATTGGCGGCAGGAGTAACCATATTAGGATTATTACCTCCTTACTTAGTGAAAATCATCATTGATGACGTAATTGTCAAAAAGGACCTGCGTCTGCTTACTGTTATCATCGGGATACTTTTTCTTATCTTTATCTTAAGAAGTATTCTTATCTCCTTTCGTATTCTTATGGATAATAGAGTTCAACAGGGTCTTATTTTTGATCTCCGTAACCATGTCTATCATAGCCTGCAGCGTCTCTCCTTGAGTTACTTTGAGGTTAGAGAGACAGGGAAAATAGTCTCCCGGATTATCAATGATGTAGAGGCTCTACAAGCAATAGTTACCAGTGGATTGGTTACTCTCTTTGTTGCTTTTATTACTTTTATCGGCTCGTTGGTAATCTTAGTAACAATAAATCTAAAGCTGACTTTAATTGCCATGATTCCTATTCCTCTTCTCGCTTTCTTAATATTCAGATTCAGTGGAAAAGCTCACCGAAGTTATCGTCAGGTGCGTCAGAAGTTGGCCAAAGTAACCTCAATTCTGCAGGAGAATATTTTCGGCATAAGAGAGATTAAGACGTTTACGCAGGAAGAATATGAAAAGAAAAAATTTTCTATTCAGGGAAGAGGTTATTTTCGAAGCAATATTAGAATAGCTAAGCTCTGGTCTATTTATTATCCTCTTATTTTATTCGTGAGTTCCCTGGGGACAGTATTAGTACTCTGGTTCGGAGGAGAAGAGAAGTCATTGCCGGAGTTCTAAGTATAGGAAGTCTGGTTGCCTTTTATGGATATCTTGGACTTTTCTATCAACCCATTGACCAACTAAATCAGGTAAATAATATGTTCCAGCATGCCCGTGCAGCTGGAGAAAGAGTTTTTGAGATAATAGATGCCATTCCCGAAGTAGAAGAATCGAGAGATGTTATTTCTCTTTCCTCTCCGGTAAAAGGAGCGGTGGAATTTAATAATGTCTGCTTCAGCTATAATGAAAAAGAACAGGTAATAGACGACATTAATCTTAAGGTGGAGCTGGGTGAGAAGATTGCTATTGTGGGACCCAGCGGCTCAGGAAAAACTACCTTTATCAGCCTCATCCCTCGTTTTTATGATGCAAGCAAAGGATTCATTGCTATTGATGGATATGATATTAGAAAACTAAAGCTCTCTTATTTGCGAGAGCAGATAGCAATCTATTCTTATTCTTGATGAAGCTACTTCCTCAGTGGATACGGAAGTGGAAGCTCTTATCCAGGAGGCCCTGGAGCATTTGATGGAGAATAGGACCAGCTTTATTATCGCTCATAGGCTTTCAACTATAAGAAATGCAGACAGAATTGTAGTAATGGACGAAGGGAGAATAGTAGAAATAGGAACTCATTGGGAATTATTGAGAAAAAGGGGTCTATACAGTCAGCTCTATAGGGTGCAGTTTAAGGTTAAGGATATAAAAGAGGAGTTACCCTTTCTTGTTGATTGAATTAATTAATGCTATTCCCGATGATGGCTTGATTACATAGGAAATTAGGACATATGTCCTAAACAGAAATTATATGGTCTACCGAAGGACATTCCTCAAAAGAGAGCGTATAGCGTTTAGCGGATAGCGTATAGTGAAAAACAAAAAACACAAAACTATAACGGATGTTCATAGTTCATCGACAAAATAACACTCTCCTCTCCCCTCAGGGGAGAGATTAAGGTGAGGGGGCAAGAACCACAAACAAGATGGTGAATTATCGTTTTTCGTTTTTAGCTTTAATGATTTATCCTATACGCTAAACGCTACCCGCTATACGCCAGAAACGAATTGTCCTTCGGTATTTCTTGACAAAAAAGGATAAGATAGGATATAATATAAACCTTAGACTCAATAGAAAAGCGATAGAAAGGGGAAAAAAGAATGGGGGTGTGCCTGTGCGGAGTAAAAATGATTAAGAAAGTAGGCATAGGAACGATAGTATTTTATCAAAAGTTTATTTCTCCAATCTTACCTGCTTCCTGTCGCTTTTACCCTACCTGTTCTGACTATAGCCGACAGGCTATAGAAAAATATGGGTTAGCCAGGGGTTGTTGGTTGGGCATAAAAAGAATATTGAGGTGCCATCCTTTCTACCCAGGAGGTTATGATCCCGTCCAGTAAGGAGTAAGGAGTAAGTGGTAAGGAGTAGGATGCGAGCGACCAGCAACGAAATAAAAGGAGTTACTTAATGCAGAAGAATCTTATCATGGCTATTGTTTTATCGGTAGTAGTGCTCTTATTATATAATATTTTTATGGTTAGACGACAGCCTGCTGTGTCGCCACCTACAGAGGAAGCGACGGAATCCCCTCCTTGGGAGGGAGAAGCTCCTCAACAAGGAGAAATCCTTCCTTCTTTACAATTAGAAGAGGGAGAAGAGATAATTCTGGAAAATGAGTATGTAAAAGTGGTTTTGACTTCTCGAGGAGGGATAGTTAAATCCTGGTATCTGAAGAAAGAAAAAAAAGAATTGGTGGGAAGGAGTACTTACAGTCTGGGATTGAATCTATTCTTACCGGAAGGAGAAAGAATAAATCTATCCGAGGAGGATTTTGAGGTTCAGAAAGAGGGGGAGAGAAAAGCTATCTTCAGCTGGGAGGATAAAGAAGGGAGATTTAAATTATTCAAGAATCTTGAGATATCTAAGCAGGGATACCATGTATTTCTTTCTATTGAAACAGAAAACCTGCCTTTAGGCAGTAGCTATGAGCTTACCTGGCCGCCGGTAATAGGTGATGAATACAAAGAGGAGGAGCGACTAGTCTTCTTTAATGATAGACTTCAAGAAGAGAAGAAAGAAGGTGTGCAGCGGGATTACGGACGGGGAGTAAAATGGATGGGACTGCGGCAAAAAAGAGAGCTACTGGTTATACTTGCTTCTTTGGATTGGCCAAGGGGAGGGATGTTCCGTTCAGAATTCTGGGGATTTGAGGATAATAAACCTGAGAGTAGATGGATAGTCTATGCCGGACCGCAAAACTATGGGGAGATTAGGTCGCTCAATGACAGAATCAAAGAGATAAATGGAGAGGACTATCATCTAATAGGAGCACTTGACCTCAGTATTTGGGGTCAACTCTCAGTAGGACTGATAAAGATTCTCCTCTTCTTTTACAGTTTTACTCACAACTACGGAATAGCTATTATTCTCTTAACCCTTCTCATATATGGGGCTCTGTTTCCTCTAACCTTTAAACAATTTACTTCTATGCATAAAATGCAGGTTATTCAACCTGAGGTAAAGGCTGTGCAAAATAAGTTCAAAGGTGACCCCAAACAAATGCAGGTAGAAATGATGAAGATATATAGAAAACATAAGGTCAATCCCATGTCTGGCTGCTTTCCTCTCATAATTCAGATGCCGATTATTTTTGTTCTTTACCGAGCTCTTCTCAATTTCAACTTTTCTGAGAATCCCTCTTTCCTCTGGATAAAAAATCTGGGTGAACCCAATATTCCTTTGCTTTTAGCCCTGGGGGTAACTATGTTCCTGCAACAGAGAATCACTCAAAAGACTCAGGTACAATCAGCAGGGCAACAACAAGGAATGGCTAAGATGATGCAATTCTTTCCCATCTTCATTATTGTAATGTTGTGGTCCCTCCCTTCCGGGGTAATGCTCTATTGGTTTACCTCTACCCTTTTTTCTATTTTCCAACAATTTTTGATTCGTCGAAGAATGTCTCCTTCCCAGCCACCTAAGAATGTAAAATGATATCTGAAGATACTATAGCTGCTATTGCTACTCCTATAGGAGAATCTGGCATAGGCATTGTGAAGATGAGTGGCAAAGAATCTTTTCTTATAGCCAGAAAAATCTTCCGACCTTCCTGTGGGAAAAAGGTCAACTGGAAGACTCCCTTTAAGACTCACTATGGATGGATAATTGATTCTGAGAGCAAAGAATTGATAGATGAGGTGCTGCTTACTCTAATGCCAGCGCCTAAAAGCTATACCCGAGAAGATGTAGTAGAGATAAATTGCCATTCTGGCCCTGTCCCCTTACGAAAAACCCTACGACTTACCTTAAAACTCGGTGCTCGCTTGGCTGAAGCGGGGGAATTTACTAAGAGAGCCTTTTTGAATGGAAGAATTGACCTTGCTCAAGCCGAGAGTGTACTAGAGGTGGTGCAGGCGAAAACAGAGAAAAGCCTGGAGATAGCATTAAATCAGCTAAAGGGAGGATTATCTGAGAAGATTAGCACGCTTAAGAAAAAAATGGTTGATTTTCTCTCTTGCCTGGAGGCAGAAATAGAGTTTGGAGAAGAAGATATTGAGCATTTATCCAGGAAAGATGAAGAGAGCCGCCTTAAAGATATTTTAGTTCAAATTGCTCTACTTCTAAAAACGGCCAGAAGGGGAAGAGTCTATAAAGAGGGTTTAAAGGCAGTAATCGTAGGAAGACCTAATGTCGGCAAATCCAGTCTTTTGAACACTCTTCTTCAGAGAGAAAGGGCTATCGTCAGCCATATCCCTGGAACAACGCGAGATACTATTGAAGAGATGATAAACATTAAAGGATTTCCTTTGTGGATTATTGATACAGCAGGACTAAGAGAGGTAGAAGGTAAAATAGAAGAGGAAGCCGTGCGTCGAACCCATGCCAAATTAGAGGAGGCAAATATCATACTTTTGATGGTTGACGGTTCTCTTCCCCTAGAAAAAGAGGATATTTCAATTCTTGAAAGAATGGAAAAGGAAAAGACCCTGTTGATTGTGAATAAGATAGATTTACCCCAGAGAATAAATAAAGAAAGAGTCAACTCCTTCTTTCCTGTTCAAGAGGTGGTAGGGATATCAGCTACCGAGGAGATTAATTTGGAAAAACTTAAAGAAAGAATAGCAGAGTTTGCCTTAAAAGAGGCAGTCCTTTCTTCTGGCGACTCTCTTATTTTAAGCATAAGGCAGGAGCAGGCTTTAGAGCAGGCAAAACAAAATATAGAGAGAGCTCTCCTGGGAACAAGAGGCAAACTGTCTGAAGAGCTTATAGCTTTCGATTTAAGAGAAGCTATAGATAGATTAGGAGAGATTACAGGGGAGGTAGTTGCTGATGACAT
>CAZQMG010000100.1:0-1896 GCA_964594375.1 uncultured Clostridia bacterium
CTGATGAGGGGGGAGTCATCTCTCCTGGAGGAATTGGCTATGACGTGAACTGCGGAATCAGACTGGTGAAGACCAACCTCACTCTGTCTGATGTACGAGGTAAGATACCAAATCTATTGGCAGCTCTATTCAATAATATTCCCTGTGGAGTAGGGTGCACTTCCTCACTTAAGCTAACCTTCCATGAACTAAAAAAAGTGTTAAGAGATGGAGCAAGTTGGGCTATAAAAAGAGGCTACGGTCTACCGGAAGACCTAGAGAGAACAGAAGAATATGGAAAAATGGAAGGGGCAAATCCAGAAAAAGTGAGTCAACAAGCCCTAAAAAGAGGGAAGAACCAACTAGGAACTCTGGGTTCAGGCAATCACTTTCTGGAAATTGACCTGGTAGAAGAAATATTTCTTCCCCAAATAGCTGAGGCTTTCGGATTAAAGAAGAATCGAGTAGCGCTGGTTATTCATTCCGGATCCAGGGGATTGGGTTATCAGGTATGCGATGATTATCTAGCAAGAATGCGCCATGCAGTTGATAAGTACCACATTTCCCTTCCTGACCGTCAGCTCTCCTGTGCTCCCTTGAATTCTCCTGAAGGGAAAGACTACTTTGCCGCTATGGCTTGTGCTGCAAACTATGCCTGGGTTAATCGGCAGATAATAATGCACTGGACAAGAGAGACTCTCCAAAAAGTACTCAGTCTTTCCCCTAGGGACCTGGGAATGGGGTTAGTCTATGATGTCTGCCACAATATTGGCAAATTCGAAGAACATCTGGTAGGGGGAAAAAGAAAAGAAATCTTCGTCCATCGAAAAGGAGCTACCCGAGCCTTTCCTGCTCATCATCCTTTACTGCCTTCTATTTATCAATCAGTGGGGCAGCCAGTACTGGTCCCGGGAGATATGGGAACTAACTCTTATATAATGGTAGGCACAGAACTAGCTATGAAAGAAAGCTGGGGAAGCACTTGTCATGGGGCCGGAAGGGTATTGTCTCGTTCTAAAGCCAACAAAGTAGCTAGAGGAAGAGAGCTAGAAAAGGAACTAGAAGAGAAGGGAATTTTCATCCTTACTAAGGGGAGAAGAACCATAGCCGAGGAAATGCCTGAGGCTTACAAGGACATAAACGAGGTAGTAGGAATAGTAGAAAAAGCCGGACTCTCTAAGAAAGTAGCTAAATTACGCCCCTTAGGAGTAATCAAAGGATAAAAAATCAAGAACCGAATAGTATCCTGGCTACTTCTATCTCTAACTCATCCTCTAAGGAAGAGAAAAGACTAGAAAAGGTGTAGTCTATCTGGACACCCTCTTTTCTGATAATGAAACCTCTTTCTTTCTCGTTAAGCTCGGGAAGAAACCTTGTTTCTTTTTTATCCAGCCCTTCAACAAGAATTCTCTCCATTAAATCTTTATCTCGGGGAGAGACTAAAATTTCTTCCTTTCCGGAATCTATATTGGAGAGAAGAAGCCTTTCCGACCACTTAAGGTATTTCTCTTCACTTAAGTTATCCAATCTTTCTTTTGCCTGTTTAAATACTTTATGTATTAGTTCTCTTTTTAAAGCAAGGATCTTTTTTCTCCCCTCACTTCTTGTCCTCATTAATCTTCTCTGTCTCTCGCCCTCCCCTTCTTCTGTCGCCTCTTTTATGAGCTCATCCTTAACCCTATCTGCTTCTTGCTTGGCTTTCTTGATAATCTCCTCTCTTTCCCTATCGGCCTCTTGCTTAATCTTTTCCACTTCCTGGGAAACCTTCTCCTTAATCTTCTTTACAATATCTTCTAAAGCCATCTATGTCCTCGTATCTAACTCGTATATCGTAAAGCTAAAAACTAAAAGCGAAAAGCCATAATTTAAAACTTAAAACTTATTTTTCTTTCTTTGAATTTAGTTTTGAATTTTAGG
>CAZQMG010000100.1:1996-3920 GCA_964594375.1 uncultured Clostridia bacterium
TTTTCAAACTCCAAATCCTCCGCCGCCCCTTTCATCTCTCTCCTGAGGACCTCTACCAGATGAGGAATCTCTGAAGGCGGTATATATTCTGCTTCTTTATCTTTCACCATTACTTCTTCATATTTGTCGGTACTATAGGTCTCGATACCGGCTAAGATGGCCTTACGAATAGTAGTAGGGGTAATGTTGTGTAGACGGTTATAATCAATTTGAATCTTTCTTCTTCTTTCTGTCTCCTTTAAAGCCCTCTCTATAGAGGAAGTTCTCTCATCGGCATAAAGAATTACCTCTCCTTCAACATTGCGAGCTGTTCTCCCTGCTGTTTGAATTATAGATGTCTCCGACCTTAGAAAACCTTCCTTATCAGCATCTAAAATAGCTACTAGAGATACCTCAGGTAAATCCAATCCTTCTCGCAGGAGATTAATCCCCACCAGAACATCAAATTCTCCTAACCGTAAATCCCTGATAATTTTCGACCTATCCATTGTCTTTACTTCGGAATGAATATAGCGGACCTTTATTCCCAGGTCTCCCAGGTATTCGGTAAGGTCCTCAGCCATCCTTTTAGTTAGAGTAGTTACTAAAACCCTCTGCTTCTTTTCAGTTCTCTTCTTAATCTCTTCCAATAAATCATCCACAGGATGGACAGCAGGTTTCACAGTAATCTTAGGGTCCACCAGCCCCGTAGGACGAATAAGCTGCTCCGCTATTTGAGAACTTATCCGCAATTCATAAGGAGAAGGAGTAGCTGAAACATAGATAACCTGATTAGCTAAAGATTCAAACTCGCTATATTTCAGTGGACGATTATCATAAGCAGAGGGAAGGCGAAATCCATATCTTACAAGATTATCCTTACGTGACCGGTCCCCTCCATACATAGCATGAAGCTGAGGAATACTCTGATGAGACTCATCAATAAATAATAAATAATCATCAGGAAAATAATCAATAAGACAGAAAGGACGTTCTCCGGGTGCTCTACCTGAGAAATAACGAGAATAATTCTCTATCCCTGAACAATAACCTACCTCACTTATCATCTCAAGGTCATAATTAGTTCTCGACTCTAATCTCTGAGCTTCTAATAACTTTCCTTGAGACTTGAATTCAGCCAGTCTCTGCTCCAGTTCCTTTCTTATAGACTCTAAGATATAATCCAGTCTTTCCGGAGGAGCCAGATAGTGGGTAGCAGGATAAATATAGACCCTCTCCAGGCCATCTTCCACATTTCTAGTTAGAGGGTCAAAGAAGGAAATCCTTTTTATTTCATCTCCCCATAATTCGATCCTTATCGCCTTTTTCTCGTAGGCAGGAAAAATATCAATAATATCTCCCCTAACTCTAAATTTTCCGCGAGAAAAATCGATATCATTACGCTCATATCTAATCTCCACCAATTTCTTCAAAATCTTCTCTCGTTCTAATTGTTCTCCTATCTCTATTTTCAACAGCATTTCTCGATAATCTCTGGGAGAACCCAAACCATAGATACAGGAGACACTGGCTACAATCACAGTATCTCGGGCTTCTAATAAAGAACGAGTAGCAGAATGACGCATTCTATCGATTTTATCATTGATAGAAGCATCTTTTTCAATATAGGTATCGGTCTGGGGAACATAAGCCTCAGGTTGGTAATAATCGTAATAGGAAACAAAGTATTCTATATGGTTATTTGGAAATAGAGAAGAAAACTCACTGAAGAGTTGAGCCGCTAGCGTCTTATTATGAGAAATAACCAGCGTAGGCTTCTGTGTTTCTTGAATAACACTAGCCATCGTAAAGGTTTTCCCAGAACCAGTAACACCGACTAAAGTCTGTTTTTTCAACCCCCTCTTTATTCCTTTTACCAACTTTTCTATGGCCTGGGGCTGATCACCCCGTGGCTTGAGTTCGGTAACTAGCTGGAAAATACCTT
>CAZQMG010000100.1:4020-5898 GCA_964594375.1 uncultured Clostridia bacterium
CTTGACCGCTACCCCCTAGACCTTCACCCTCTTCCTTCTTATAATCTAGCCCTCCTCCCTTCGCATAAGAGGTAGCTTTGGAAGGAAGATCGACTCCTTGCGGGAAACCTTCTCTATCCCTGGTACTTCTTTCTCCTGAGAAAAGTCGTCCTTCTCCCTGTTCAACACCTCTTGCCTCTGCTAGAGGATGCGAACCACCCACACCACCCCCCAGAGTTGGTTCTAAGCTTTGTTCAATAAGAGGAACTTCTATCTCACTTTTCGTAGATACCCGAGGAGGTATAGCAGGAAGCTTTTGAGCCGGTTGGGCAGATATTTTCACCGGAGAGACTTCAGGAAGAGTCGGTTCTATACTCTTTTCTACTACAGGAGTCACCTCACTGGCTTCAGGAGCCACCTCTTTAGGTTGCTCTGCTTCTTTCTTGGCAGGGGGAGTCAACTTGACGGAAGCAGGTTTTTCTTCTTTCTTTGCTGCAGCAATCACTTTTTTAACTACTGGCTCAGGAGCTGGCTTCTTGGCAGGAGCTTTCTTAACCACCGGTTTAGGAGCCGGGGTAGGTTGAGGCTTGACCAGAGAAACTTCCATATATTCTAAGGGAGGCTTGATAGAAAATCCCAGAGCAGGAAAGAAAAGAATAAATAGAAAATGAGCAGCAAGGGAAGTCAAGAGAATAAGTTTAAATCGTCTCTTTTCATTCACTTCATTTCACCACCTTCATATAAGAAGTAAGAATTCCCACTCTATCCGCTCCTGCTTGTTTAGCCAAATCCATTATCTCTACTACTTTGCCGTGTCGAACTAGCTTATCTGCATTGATCATAACCAAACCCTTTTTCCCTCCCAATTTCTTTTTCAAAAGAGAAACCAGATTTGAAGTTGTCACCCGGGTTTTATCAAGGTAAAGAACATTGTCTTTAGTAATAGTGATAATAATATTCTGCTCTATTTTTTCCTGTTTAGTAGTGGTAGTAGGCAAATCTACTTTTATACCTTGAAAAATCGTCCGAAAACTGGTAGTAAGCATAAAGAATATAATCAGTAAGAAGACTACATCAATAAGGGGCATTAGATCAAAAGCTGCTTCCTTTCGTTCAACAGCACGACGAAAACGCATTTTTTACCTCCCTATTAGTAGTTCTAGAAATTCACCAGATGAGCTTTCTAGTTTCCTAACAAGCCTATCTGTCCTATGAGTAAAATAATTATAAAACACCAGGGCTGGTATAGCTATACCAAGACCGAAGGCCGTAGTATAAAGTGCCTCAGATATTCCTGCTGCCAGGGCTCCTGGCTCACCTACTCCCTGCAGAGCAACCACATTAAAAGCCCTTATCATTCCTCTGACTGTACCCAACAATCCCAAAAGAGGACTAATAGTAACAACAGTCCCAAGAATTCTCAAATATCTTCCCATATAGGGTATCTCTAAAGAGCCAGCATCTATCACCGCCTCCTTAATTTCTTCTCTTCCTTTATTTATCTTTCTGATTCCTGCTTGAAGAATGCGAGCAGGAGGAGAAGAGCTCATCTCACATAAAGCGAAGACTTTATCTATCTTCCTTTCCTCGTTGCTCTTCAAAATTCTCTGCGCTTTTTCAATGAATTTGTTCGCTTTTCTCTCCATAGCACCCATGCCTATGAATTTCTCAATGACAATAGCCAGCACTAGAACAGAACACACCGCCAGCGGAATCATTAGAGGGCCGCCCTTAATTAAGAACTCAATCATCTTTTTGTTTTTCCCGCAGAGGATAGCCCTACTCCTTCTCCGGAATCAGACCTCCTTTACTTAGATTTTGTACACTGAGATATCAGCTTATTTGTTCTGCTCTGAAACATTTTTAATATTATTATAATAGATTTTTTTGTCAAGAAAT
>CAZQMG010000101.1:0-5880 GCA_964594375.1 uncultured Clostridia bacterium
TGGATTTGGTTACTTATCTAGCTAAAAAAGATTAGGGAATGCCGAAGGACAATTTTTTTCCTTCGCTCGATAGTAGCCTTTTATTATTTCTACTCAGCTTCTCATTTCGGGAAAAATATAAACTCGTCGCTTTGCTCCTCAAACAGTATATTTTTCTTTTTCCTCAACTCGAAGCTTCGTTAAGGTTGCTCCTATAAGGCTCTCTCAAAAAATGTCCTTCGGCAAATATATAAGTAAATCTCAGGGGGTGCTTATAAGTTTGAAGATATTAAGGCGGGATAAAAGAGCTTTCACTTTGGTAGAGATTATTATAGCTACCTCCATTTTGGCTTTTTTAATGGTTACCCTCCATCGTGTTTTCTTGGTGAGTTCTTCTGCCTGGAAAAAGGGGGATGCGCGTATTAAAATGTATCAGAATGGGCGTGTATGTCTGGATGTGATGAGTCGAGAGATAAGATGCGCTCTGATTAGCCCGGGTAACTCTCAACTAGTATTCAATGGGGATGAGGATGCCTTAAGTTATGTTTCCACTTTTCATAAGCCTGATGAATCGGGTGAGTTTGACCTGTTTGAAGTAGGTTATAGTTTGTCTTCTCAGGGTCAGGTATTGAGGCGGATAAAAACCCATCTTGATTCTTCCTCTGCCAGAGGCGGAGCTACATCTGTGTTAGCCAACAATATTTTGGAGTTGAGTTTCTCGTATAATAATGAGAGTGTCTGGCAGGATAGATGGGATTCTAGCCTGGGAACAACGGATAATACCAAAGATGATTACCTACCCCAGGCGGTGCAGATTAATATTATCGTCCAAGATGAGCAACTACTGGAGTCTCCTTTGCTTTTATCTACCTCAGTAACTATTCCTACCGGGGGCAAGTAATATTTTGCTTTACAATCTAATTAAAATATGGTAATATAAGCAACAGTGAGGTAAATATTCAGCGAAATACATTCCTTCCTGTTATTGCGAGGAATTCTGAAAGCCTCCAGGGAGATTCCTCGCTTTACTGAGAACAGGCTCTAGCAATCTCTGATAAAGAATAAGATTGCTTCACTTGCGCTCGCAATGACAGACAGGGGTTTCAGGGGGGTAGAGCCCCCTGACTATCTAATAGTAATAGGTGAGGTAAAAATGAGTATTGATAAAGTGAAAAAGAAAGAGTTGAGAGAAAAATTCGGCTATCATTCTACTGATAGTGGTTCTTCTGAGGTGCAGATAGCCGTACTTACTGAACGAATTAAGAATTTGACCGGTCATCTGTCTAAGTATAAAAAAGACCAGAGTTCTAAAAAGGGGCTTCTTCAATTGGTTATGCAGCGACGCAAGCTCCTTGATTATCTTAAGAATGAAAATATAGAAAAATATAGAAAAATAATAAAAGCTTTAGGGCTAAGAAGGTAATTGAATGGAAAAAGGTAATGTGATTAGGATAGAAAAAAAAATAGGGGATGAAGGCCTGATTTTAGAAACAGGCAAGGTAGCGAAGAAGAGTGACGGTGCTGTATGGGTAGAGTATGGAGAAACCATTGTTTTAGTGACGGCGGTTATTTCGTCTGCCGTTGAGGAAGGAGGGGGATTTATTCCTTTAATAGTAGATTATCGCGAAAGAGCTTATGCGGCGGGAAAAATTCCTGGAGGTTTTTTCAAAAGAGAAGGAGCGCCCTCCGGTGATGAGATTTTGGCTTGTCGGCTAATAGATAGATCTATTCGCCCTCTTTTTCCAAAAGGATTCAGGAATAAAGTTCAAATAGTCGCTACTGTTTTATCAGCTAGTGAGTCTAACCATCCGGCCATTCTATCTATTATGGGGGCTTACCTGGCTTTGTCTATATCAAATTTTTCCTCAATGGAGCCCATAGCAGGGGTAAGAATAGGTAGAATAGATGGTAGGTTTGTTATTAACCCTTCTGACAAAGAGTTGAGTGAAAGTGAGTTAAATCTAGTAATAGTAGGGAATAAAGAAGGATTGATTATGGTGGAAGGGGATGCTGGTAAGCTAAAAGAGGAAGTCATATTAGAAGCTTTTCGAGAAGCACACTCCTGGATCAGGAGAATAATTGATATGGAGGAAGAATTCATTTCTGTTGCTAAGAAAGAGAAGAAAGAATTTTCCCTTCATCAAATTGATGCAGAGATGAAGAAAAAAGTTTTAGCTTTTGCTTATGATAAAGTCAAAGCTATTGAGAAGAACTGGAGTAAGGAAGAAAAAAATGCTCATACGGAAAGAATAAAAGAAGAGACTCTGGAAGAGTTTCTAACTGAATATCCTGATGAAGAAAATGATATTCTGGATATACTAAATGAATTAAAAAAAGAGAGAATGAGAGAGCTCATTATTAAAGAGGGGAAAAGGTGGGATCTTCGAGATTTAGATGAAATTCGGCCTATTAGCTGCGAAGTAGGGATACTACCACGTGTTCATGGCTCAGGGCTTTTTACTAGAGGGGGGACTCAATCCCTGGTAGTAGTTACTTTAGGAACTTCTGCTGATGAACAGAGAATTGATGGTTTGCACAAAGAGGAAATCTCCAAGGCTTTTATGTTTCATTATAATTTTCCTCCTTATTCTACCGGAGAAGTACGTTTTCTACGTGGGCCAGGAAGGAGGGAAATCGGACATGGTTCTCTGGCAGAAAAAGCTCTTTTGTCGATTTTACCTGATAATGGTTCTTTTCCTTATACCATTAGATTAGTGTCAGATATTTTGGAGTCTAATGGCTCCTCTTCTATGGCTTCTGTATGCGGGGGAACGCTTGCTTTGATGGATGCCGGCGTTCCCATATCCGAGCCAGTAGCTGGGGTGGGGATAGGTTTAATTAAAGAAGAGGATAAAACTGTTGTCTTAACTGATATTCAAGGAATGGAAGACTATTTGGGAGATATGGATTTCAAGGTTACCGGAACGAAAGAGGCTATAACAGCTATACAGCTAGACATTAAGATTTCCGGGGTTAGCATTAAAATATTAGAGGAAGCTTTAAGTAAAGCTAAAGAGGCTCGTGTCTTCATATTGGAGCAGATGAGAATGGTGATAAAAGAGCCGCGACCCCGACTTTCCAGTCACGCCCCCAGAATTACTACTCTTCCTATTCCTGCTGATAAAATTGGTGATTTAATTGGTCCGGGTGGAAGGGTTATTAAAGGGATAATTAAAGAGACGGGAGCAGGAATTGATATAGATGATTTGGAAGGGAAGGTTACCGTCTCTTCTTTTGATGACGAAGAAGGAGCAGAGAGAGCTTTGGATATAATCAAGAGTATAATCAGAGGGCCAGAAGTAGGAAGAATCTATTCGGGAAAAGTGAAACGAGTAACTGATTTCGGAGCTTTTGTAGAAATTGCACCTGGCAAAGAAGGATTGGTTCATATTTCCCAGTTAAGCGATAAGTTTGTCAAGAATGTTTCCGACGTAGTGAAGGTGGGAGATGAAATCAAGGTGAAACTTACTGGTATTGATGAACTGGGGAGATTGAATCTCAGCGGAAAAGGAATATCTTAAAAGACAGCGCATAGCGTTTAGCGGGTAGCGTATAGTGAAAAACAAAAAACGCAAAACTATAGGGAATAGTTCATTGATAAAAAAACAACGAACGAATGGTGAACCAGTTGGCTAACGGGCTAGCAGGTCAACGAACTACAAATAAGATGGTGAATTATCGTTTTTAGCTTTAATGATTTATCCTATACGCTAAACGCTACCCGCTATACGCTAGAAAGAAATTGTCCTGAGGTGTTCCCTTGACTTATTGTAAATATGTGACTATAATGATAACTATGAAGGAGGTGGAGGAGTTTGGTTACAATTAAGGTAGATGATTATAACTCCTTTTCTCAAGCCTTAAAGTATTTTAAGACAAAATGTCAACAATCTGGTTTGAGTTCTGACGTTAAACGACATCAGGAGTACGAAAAACCCACGGAGAGAAAAAGAAAGAAAAGACTTAGAGCTATTCGAAGACAGAGAAGGAATATGTTGAAGTTGCAGAGAAAGCAGCTCCGCAATTATTGATCCCTGTCCTCGCTAATAGGAAGAAAACTTTGAGCTAACACAGTATATATGGGAATCTAAGTTCAGATACGTAATGCAGGTCTCCAGGG
Organism: uncultured Clostridia bacterium; assembly: GCA_964594375.1. GTDB lineage: Bacteria > Aerophobota > Aerophobia > Aerophobales > AE-B3A > AE-B3A. The sequence goes on from CAZQMG010000101.1 coordinate 4,100, forward strand.
GAAGAGAAGCATGAAATATCTGAGAGGATACCCCCCTGAGATTCTGACTCAAGGCTTTTTTCTGAGCGCAAGGGCAGGGATTGAAATAGAATAATAAGAAGGGTTGTTAGTGCGTATTCTTTTTATGGCAACACCCGCTTTTGCCTGTCCCTCCCTGGAGCTTTTGAGCCGAAAAGAGAGGTTGGTTGGAGTAGTTACACAGCCTTCTCGTCCCTCTGGAAGAGGGGGGGGAATAAATCCTTCCCCAGTAGAGAGATTAGCTAAAAGAAAAAACATACCGTTTTATCAAAGCAGAAATGTAAATAGTCCCTCTTTTATTACTAGAATAGAGCAAATTGCTCCGGATATTGTAGTAGTAGTAGCTTTTGGGCAGATTCTTTCTCCTGATTTTCTATCTATCCCTGGAATATGTTCCTTAAATTTCCATCCTTCCCTCTTGCCGCGTTATAGAGGTGCTGCTCCCATTCCCTGGGCAATAATACGAGGAGACAGGGAAACAGGGGTAACTGTTCAGAGAATAGAAGAAGGGGTAGATGAAGGCAGGATAATCGTCCAGGAAAAAGTGCCCATCAGCCTTGAGGATACAGCTGGAGATTTGGAAGATAGACTTTCTCTACTAGGAGCAGAACTTTTACTAAAAACAATAAAGATGATAAAGGAAGGCTCGGAGAAGTATACAATTCAGAATGAAAAGCAGGTTACCTATGCTCCCAAGATAAGGAAAAAAGATGGTTTAATTAGATGGGAGAAGTCCTCCTACGATATTCATAATCTTGTTAGAGGGTTAAATCCCTATCCGGGCGCCTTTACTTTTATCCGATTGAGAGAGAAGAAAGTCAGGGTCAAAATCTGGCAAACAGAATTAATGAAAGAGGAGCTCTTAAAAAAGAAAAAAGCCAGACCAGGTGAGGTTGTAGGGATAAAGAAAGGCAAAGGCCTATTGGTAAAAGCAGGAGAAGGTATTCTACTAATCAGGAAAGTTCAGCTAGCAGGGCGAAATCACATTTCCGGCTATGATTTCGTGAAAGGGTATCAAATCAAAGAAGGATTTATGCTGGGAAAAGATAGCGGGTAGCGTTTAGCTGATAGCAAAAGATTCAAGGTTCTATGTTTAGATAATAAAGAAAAATTTCTGCTTTCTCGATATATTCGAACAAGAAGTGACGAATTTTAACTCATTAATAGCTGGATGTGTAGTCGTGCTGCCGGTAAGGAGGGATTAATGGATCCGGATAATTTTCCATCCAGGTTAGCCAGGGAGGCTATAAGAGAGTATCTTCGTACTGGAAAGGTGATTTCTCTTCCTCCTCAAATTCCGAAAGAATTCCAAAAACAGGCAGGAGCTTTTGTCTCTTTACATGAGAGAGGGAAGCTAAGGGGATGCATTGGTACTTATCTTCCTCAGCAGAAGAATGTTGCCAGCGAGATTGTAAAAAACGCTATCAGTGCTGCTACTACAGATCCTCGATTCCCGGCGGTAAGAGGAAGTGAATTAGACGAACTGGAGATATCGGTTGATGTTCTAAGTCCGCCGGAGACTGTCCTTTCCAAAGAAGCGTTAGACCCAGATAAATATGGTGTGATTGTAAGCAAAGGATGGCAGAGAGGGCTGTTATTACCAAACTTAGAAGGGGTAAATACAGTTGAAAAACAATTGACAATTGCCAAACAAAAGGCTGGCTTAAGTGGGATACCCGATGAGAAGGTGGAGATTCAACGCTTTACAGTTACTCGCTATAAACAGAATGATTAGCTTTTTTAGCAGTAGTGAGGCAAAGATT
>CAZQMG010000102.1:0-5870 GCA_964594375.1 uncultured Clostridia bacterium
GGTGATAATGATTTCCCTCGTGGTTAATTTACTTAATTGTTCTTCTATCTCAGGGATGTGTCGGTGACCCACCACCTGATAAGCACGAGTGTTTTCATTAACTTCAGGAAAATGAGTGGCCAGACTGAGTGTCCTTCCTGCTCCAGTTACCCCAGATTTAGCATCTATGATAATATCATTCTCTTTTGTTGAACCGCTGTTGACTAAAGGAGCAAGGGCTAATATGCTCGATGTGGGATAGCAACCAGGGTTAGCCACTAGACGAGCTCTGCTTATTTTTGCACGGTATAATTCTGGAAGTCCATAAATAGCTTTCTTGAGTAGTTCTTTCTTCTGGTGAGGTGTCCCATACCATTCTTCATAGATTAAAGGGTCAATGAAGCGAAAGTCTGCTGAGAGGTCTATTATTTTTTTCCCCCTTGAATGAAGCTTTCCCACTATTTCCATAGAGATCCGGTGAGGAAGGGCAGTAAAGATAAAAGAAGAAGATAAGGCAATTTTATTTATATTAAGCTCCTGACATACCAGGTCCGTGACAAGCGAGGGATAAATTTCAGAGATTTTTTTGTTGGCAAAACTCTGAGAGGTTATGGTTTCTATTTCTACTTGAGGATGTTTCAAAAGAATCTTAACCAACTCTACTCCTGTATAACCGGTTGCTCCAATGACAGATACTTTCATTTAGGTTCACCTATTTTAGACTGCAAGTAAATATTCATTGAGTAAAAAACCCCCATATTGTAGGGGTCCGATTTATCGGACCCCTTAGCAAAGCGGGTTTCATAAATGAAACCTCTACAAAAAACCACTTTTTCACCAGCCTTCTAGCCTAGCAAAAAGAAGAGGTTTGGCAAGCAAATTCCGTTAGAGTCTAACGGAGTAGAAGAAGAGTTTTAATCTCAAATGGTAAAACCTCTATTTGAACCTTCTCCTCGATTAGGCTTAGATCATTCCTTTCCTTTTCTTCTAGAAGATTAGTTTCTATGCAAGAGGCAAGTGGTAAATTACTTGCAAGGGTGGCGGTGGTTTTTTTGCCTTCCACCTCATAGAAGCGCAGGATTATTCCTTTGTCATCCTCAGTTTTCTTTAGCCCTGAAACGACTAAATTACTTTGCTCGAGATTTAAAAGTCCAAAAGAGGAAGGAAGATTTCCTTCCTGTACTTTTTGCCATTGAGCAAGGAGAGGCTGATTGAATTCAGCCGCCTTTCTTATTGTCTTCTCTTTTTCCCATCTGCCCTTATGTGGATAAATGGCATAGCCTATATGATGAATCCCCAAATCAGGCAAGGCATCTGGTTCATAGGGGCTGCGAAGAAGAGTAAGGGATATACTATTTCCCTGGACCTGATGCCCATATTTACAGTCATTAATAAGGCTCACTCCATAGTCAGCTTGAGATACATCTATCCATCTTAAGGCTGGCATCTCTTCCCCTAGGGCGGGCCGTTTAATGTGACCAAAAGGAATCTCAAAGGTAGCTTCAGGCGAGGAAAAATTAAGATGGAAAGAGACTCTTAACATAGGAATTCCTTCTTTCTGAGAGCCTTTTTCCTGCCAGTCTATTTTGGTGACAAAGTCTATACGCTCTAAATCCCGATAAAGAATGATCTTTTGTTCGATACGAGATTCGTTGAAAGAACGGTTAATGCCTAATATCACTCTTACCGGACCTTCCTCTTCTATCTTTATCTGACATCCATTCGATAAATTCACTACCTTCTCTATATTTCCAATGACCCAGCTAGACATAGAATGAGGAGTTTCTTTGAAGAGACGCAAAAGATTACTTGCCTTATCAATACTATAGGTATCAGGATTTCCTTCCATTAGAGAAGAAGGACGAAATATCTCTTTTTGAGCTTTTTTATCATAGAGTCTTGTTATCACTCCAGTAGAAGGCTCTATCTCAAGAAGATAATCTGCACTCTCCATTTTCCCTTCTTTGTTAATTGAGAGCTTTGCTTCAGAAAGAGGAGTTTTTTCTCCTTCAACCATCCAGTAAGTCTTATAGCCAAAGGTAGGTACTTTCCTGGCTACAAAGACTAGCTTTTTCCCCTCTATTTGAAAAGGAACTAAATTATCTTTTTGGTCAATCAAGTGAAAAGATGAAAAAGCTTCCTGGGGCATCTCTATAGCTACCAGGTCATCTCTTGACCAACCTAATTGATTAAAGACAATGAGAGGAAGAGCCTTTTTGTTTTTTCTCTCTGTTTTGATATGGGAGGAAAGAGAAGTGAGTGAGTCTTCAATTATATTTTGGGCTGTTTTTTTTGCTTCCTCGCCTAGTTTTCCTGAATATTCATAGGAGGAGTGAATAGCCGAGCCATCAAAAATATCATGAAATTGATTGAAGCAAACCTTTTCCCAGGCTTCTTTTAAAGAGCTGTGTGGATAAGAATAATCATAAAGACTGGCTAGGGTAGCTAGAGATTCTGCTGTCAAAAGAAGATTTTCTCCTTCTCTATTTACCTTTTTAATATCAGAGTGAGTAGTGTAGCAGCCCTCAAAAATAGGATTGAGTTCATCTTTGACTATAGGGTAATCTGTCTTTTCTTTTAAAGCCTCATCGTAAAAATATTCTGAAGAACTAAATATTAGATTTGGTAGGGCCGGTCTTTTATCAAGCTCCATTTTGGTAAGGATATCTCTTCGGGTAGGACCTCCTCCATGATCTCCCACACCAAAAAGATACATACTCGATTTAATTGCATAGTCTCTGGCGATTTCTGTAGCGATTGAGACAACATTTTTGGCAGTGATTTCTCCATTGTAAATACTGTTAAAAGCAAGAACTCTTGAGCCATCAGGGGCCTCCCACCAGAAAATGGGCAGCTTTTTGCCGCAGCGCATAAAGTAGTAATATTTAATGCCAGCCTTAGCCAAAACTTGAGGATAACTTACTGGATGACCAAAGGTATCTGGCTCCCAGCATACTTTGGGGTTAGCTCCTAACATTTTTTTTGTATAAGTTTTGCCATAGAGAAGTTGGCGTACCAGAGCTTCACCAGCAGCCATATTTAAGTCTCCTTCTACCCAGGTAGAGGAGGTAGACTCCCATTTTTTCTCTTTTATCCTTTTTTTGACTTCATTGAATAAAGAGGGGTCCTTTTTTCTTACGATTTCATATACTGCTGCCTGGCTTTGGGAGAAATGAAGAGATGGAAACTCTTTCATAAGCTTATTTACTGTATCAAAATCACGCAAACATACATCAATAGTGTCTTCCATTGGCCAGAGCCAGTTCATATCAATATGGGAGTGTCCAACCAAGTAAACTTTATATTCCTTAGCTCGGGATTGAAATAAGGTTAGAGCTTTTTCTGCCTTTTTTAAAGAAGAGAGAATCTTTGGCCAGTCTCTTTTTTTTAGAGCTTCCACATTTAGTGCTTCTACTGCTCTTAAGAAATTCTCTTCTAAATTCTCTTCTTTTTCAAGAAGAACTTTCTGGACAAAGTTAATCTCTTGCATCACTGTAGAAAGTTCAAAGGCCATCTCGTCCAGAGCTTGGATGCGGAGCTTTATTTCACACCCGCCAAGGCCATCTCCCTTAGGGAATCTCAAGGCTAAAAGATATTCTCGAGAGGGCTCTATTCTTTCAATAATGGTTAAATTATGAGAGCGCATATCAGCCCAATAATCATATTTGGTCAGGCTTTTGCCATCAAGGAATATCTCTATTCCTGAGGGAGCCATAATAATTGAATCTACTTTACTTCCTTTTAAGGAAATTCCTTCTATATAGGGAGGAAAAATAAGTTCCCTGCGTTGCCAGAAAGTTCCGGCTGCCGGGGACCAGTCAGGATTTCCCTTAGTTTCTTCCCAGGAGCTATCATCAAACCCTATTTCTTCTGCTCTTTTTAATTCTGCCTGAATGAATTTCCATCCACTTAACTCTTGCGCTTTTTCTAAGCTACCCAAAATTTCTTCTGCCTGTCTTAGCCATTTTTCTAGTTTTTCTTTCAATTTAGCTCTTTTCTATTTTTTCCTATTTTTTCAATTTCGTCCTTTGTTTTTTGGGAGATTTTGTCAATAGCTATACTCCAGACCAGTTGTCTTTTATTTAGAACATCCATCACTTTTTTGGGATCATTGGTTAGGGCAAAGATACTTTTGCCGTTGCTAAGAAGCTTGAGTTCTGAGAGGGGTTCTTTTATCTCTGGTTCGTGTTGTTTAAGATAATTCAGGCTTTTTCTTATTTTTTGCAAGGAAACACCACTATCCAGGAGACTTTTGGCGGCATTCAGCCGCACCAAATCAGTGAAGGAATAAAGGCGTCTGCTCTCCTTACCGCTGCTCTTTATGCTAGGTTTAATAAAACCTATTTTTGCCCAATAATCGAGCTGAGTATAAGAAATGCCTACTATTTTTAAGACTAATCCTGTCCTGTATCCTTTCATCGTATGTCCTCGAGCAGATAACATTCTTCAGCTTCACTTTACTGGAGCAAGTATATTGAATCAGCTTCAGATTCTGTTCAGGATGTAAATAGGGCACTATATTCCGGTACCACGTCAGCCACAAAACTCTTAATTCCCTCTGCAGTTTTGGGATGCCCAATCATTTCTCTGATTACATTAAATGGTATAGTGGCGATATCAGCTCCCGCCTCAGCCATTTCTCTTACCTGCCTTGCATTTCTAATACTGGCTGCGATTACCTCCGTTTTTATATTGTAGTTTTTATAGACTTTCATAATACTTTTAATCAAATCCACTCCACTGCCAATTCCTTTGTCTTTAGCGAAGCCAATATATTTTTTTATTTCCTGGTCAAGATAGACTGATTGAGGTGACTTGTCGGAGGTGTCCTCTATTCTTTCATAAAATCTCTGTTCACCTATGGCTTCCATCAGACAAAAGTCAAAATAGTCTTGTTTCTCAAACTTTATATCTAGATTCTTTCTGATATAATCATCTATTCTTCCGGCAAAGGGACTGGCATACCTGGCTCCAGCCTTAGCTGCTAGAAGTGCCTGCTCAGAGCTCATAATCAGGGTTACATTTACCGGAATATCTTTCCTGCTTAATTCACTTATGACTTTGAGGCCGTCATAGTCAGAGGTGGTGTCCTCTCCGTTATAGGTATTGATGGGAATTTTTATAACTACATTATCAGCTATTTTATTGAATTCATAATAGAGGATTTCTGCCTCTTCTATCATCTTCCCTCTGGTCAGACTAATCACTTCCAGGCTAACCGATTTACCTTCACCTACTGTCTCACATATCTGTTTGACATAGGCTTTCATTTCAATATTTTCGCTCTTTGCTTTTAGCGCATCCACTGCTTTCTTAATGAGAGACGGATTTGTAGTTACCCCGTCCACTATTCCCCAGGAACAGGCTTCCTTAATTTCATCTAATTTTGCTGTATCAATAAAAACTTTCACTCACTTTCTCCTTTCCCTTCAAGATATTTGAGGGGGAAAACATTCCCCCTCAACGGCCTTCGGCCTGCTCCCCCTGTTAAACCAAAAAATCATTGAAATTCCGATGCTACAAGTTATCAATAGAGGGTATATTGATAACATTTTTTCTCTGTTCTGTCAATCTTCGAAATAATAACCTTGATGATCTAGGAAATTATATGGCCTACCGAAAGATATTCCTCAGAAGAGAGCGTATAGCGTTTAGCGGATAGCGTATAGTGAATCGCAAACAAGGAAGTAAATGGTTGTAGAGTTCAATTAACCATTCACGATTCACGAAATATGATTCACCAGCTCTGTTGTGCGTGAATAGTATTGTGTTGTGTTTTTGAGGGTCTTCTACTATATACGCAATACGACATACGAGCACAGCGCCAGAAATAGTTTATCCGGAGACGCTTCTTAGAATTGACTATGTCAAGGAAGGATGATTCTGCAAGA
>CAZQMG010000103.1:0-5768 GCA_964594375.1 uncultured Clostridia bacterium
TATGCTTGTGGGTTTTATCTTAAGTCTATGGTTAAGAGAGCCAAGAAAACAAGTAATTTCGAAAAGCTGATAAAAAGATTAATTTTCAGGAGGTATAGATGTCTGATGTGAAGGCTAGGAAGTATCCTAAGGTTATCCTATTTTCCTCAAGTTCCTGTCCCTGGTGTTCCCGGGCCAAGAACTATCTTCGTCAAAATGGAGTGAGGGTAAAGGAGATAAAGGTAGATAAGGACCCGGGTGCGGCAAAGGATGTGGTGAGAATGACCGGACAAATGGGTGTACCGGTTCTCTTAATTGGCAGGGCGAGGGTTGTGGGATTTGACAAGGGGAAAATAGACCGTCTCCTGGGGTTAAAAAGAAGGTAGAAGAGAAAATTATCAAAGCAGTTTTGAGATAATCGAAGTCAGAAGGAAAAGTGAGTAAAAATTTAAGAAAGAAGTAAGAAGGTGAATCATGCTAGGCAGAGGGAACGTTAAAGAAAAGGTAAAGAAGATTGTTAAAGTTTTACCTGAATTAAATTGTGGCAAATGTGGATTTGATAATTGTGGAAAATTTGCCAGAGCAGTAGCTGAAGAAAAAGCACCATGTTATGGTTGCATTAGTGGCGGACCTTCGGTAGCTAACAAAGTGTGTGAGATTATGGGGGTAGGAGTTCCTGGAATAGCAGAAATTCCAGCTATTTATCCTGGATTTCTTCAACCTGGAATAGCAGGTGACCCGATGAACAGAGGCCGAGGTAGAGGCTCTAGTCGGAACCAAGTAAGGCGGGCTCCTGGTGGCGGTAAAGGTTTTGGCCGAAAAAAGGGCAGAGGTAAGTTTAGAAAAGGAAATTTTGGGAAGTGGCTTGGACAACAATGAACTAATGAATTATGAATAGGTTGCCGTTAGCTCACTCATTGTTGAGTGAAAATTTCTAAAAGGAGGCAATATCTGAAATGTGCATGGCGAGTGTGTGGATAAGGAAGGATACAGGAGAAGAAAACGTATTGGAGGATGTGGCAGTCATAAAGTCCAGGGGGGAAAACTTATTTTATCAACTTTACTGGGAGAAGAAAAATCTGTAGAGGCTAAGATTGAAGAGATTGATTTTATGAACTCTAAAGTTCTGCTAAAAGAGGGGTAATTTAGCAAAAACAAAAGGTGAAAAGATGAAAATTCTGGTGTGTGGCAAGGGAGGTTGTGGAAAAAGCACAATATCGACTCTCCTTGCAAAAGAGATAAACAGAAGGAAAAACAAAGTATTAGTAATTGATACCGATGAGTCAAATTTTGGTCTTCACAGTCAGCTGGGAATGGATTCCCCACACGATTTTATGAACTACTTTGGTGGCAAAAAAGTCCTGTTTGAATCAAGTTATTAAAGGATAAATTTTATTCTCAAGTGCTGCGTCAGAACAAAAGCAAATTAAATGTTGTAGGAAAGACACACCTGACAATGGACAATTTTTACGATAATCTTAAGCGCAAAATATTCACAATAATTCTAAAAAGAATTAAGGGTAAGAAAAATATCTTAGATATAGGATGTGGCAGCTGCAAATTGGTTTTCTTTTTAGCTAGAGAACTTAAAAACGTAAGAGTTGTTGGTGTTGACCTGCACGATTGGGAGTTTCCTGACACTGTGGAGAAGAGGAGGAAGGAAAAAATTACCAATGAGGTGCAATGTCTCAAGGCGAATGCTTCGGAGTTAAACTTTCTTGAGGATAAGAGTTTTGATGCAGTGGTAAATGTATATTCGCTGCATGAGTTTAGCAGTCCACAAAAGGCCTTACAGGAGACATTTAGAGTTCTCCACAAGGAGGGAAAACTAATTATAGTAGATTTTGTAAAAGGCACGCTAGCAGATAAGCTATGGGGAGAAAGATACTACACACCTGAGAGAATAAGAAATATGCTAGAAAATGCTAGCTTTCAGAATATTAGCTCTCAACTTCTGTCCAAGGAGGGCCCAGGTATATTTACCGGGATTAAAAGAGAGGATGTGGGAAATTTTAATAAACTAGTAGATAGTTATTTAATTTAGCTGGAGCTATTTCAAGAGAAGCCAGTTACTGTTGCAAAATATAGGGTCATGGGTTTCGGGATGATAGCTTCTCTTTTAATGGAAAACCTAATAATAATTTATCAATTCCTAAAAGGATGATTATAAGGGTTTTTTAAATGGGATAATTTACACTGAGATTTCAAAGTCGGGAGGAAAAAAGTGAGTGAAACCAAAGTTAAAATAAAAAGTAAACAATTTGTCTATGAGACAAGGCTAAAATGGAAAGGGAGCAGGGAGGGATTGCTCACCTCTGAGGGCAAACCCTCTATAGAAATATCCACCCCACCTGAGTTTAAAGGTCAGCCTGGGGTTTGGACACCGGAGACTTTATTGGTTGCCTCAGTTGATATTTGCGTGATGACTACATTCTTATACTATGCTGAAAAAAATAAACTTGATTTACTGAGTTATGAAAGCTCTGCCAGAGGAGTTCTTGAAAGGGTGGAAAACGAATTTATGTTTTCTACGATAGAAGTTAAGCCAGAGATTTCGGTAGCTTCCGAAGATGATCTTGAGAAGGTACAGAGCTTATTAGAGCTTTCTGAAAGAAATTGTTTTATATCTAATTCTCTAAAGACCAAGATAATTCTAGAACCGAATATAAGATTAACTTCTCAAAAAGAAAGTTAAAAAATTAGAGATTATAGGGAGGTAATAATGGCGAGTGAGGTTTATTTTGCAAATACGAGAGCTAATTCTAGAGAGAGTAGTTTGTTAAACAAGGTGAACAAGCTTTTCAGGAAGGCAGGTTTTGAGAAAATCATCAAAGAAAATGATTTGGTCGCCATTAAACTTCACTTTGGCGAAGCGGGAAATACCGGTTTTATCAGACCTATTTACATCAGGCAAATTGTAAAGCAGGTTAAAAAGAGGAAAGGAAAACCATTTTTAACGGATGCCAATACTCTTTATCGAGGATCCAGAAAAAATGCAATAGACCACTTAAATACGGCTATTTCCAATGGCTTTTCCTATGCTACAGTCGAGGCACCGATTATTATCGCCGATGGTTTAAGAGGGAAAAGCTTTACAGAAGTAGAAATTAACAAAAAACACATAAAGGAGGCAAAGATTAGCAACGAAATTTACTATGCCGATGCCCTCATTGTTGTAACTCATTTTAAGGGACATGGGGGAACAGGTTTTGGTGGGACAATGAAAAACGTAGGTATGGGAATAGCTAGCCCAGCAGGTAAGCAGATGATGCATACTAACGTGACCCCGTCTGTTAATAAGGATGAATGCATTGGGTGTGGCACATGCAAAAGATGGTGTCCAGCAGATGCTATAACTATTGAAAATAAAAAATCTCATATCCATGCTGATAAATGCATAGGGTGCATGGAGTGCGTGACGACCTGCCCAACTGGTGCCATTTCTATTATGTGGAATGAATCAGCTAAGAACTTGCATGAAAAAATAGTTGAGTTTGTTCATGCGTCTTTAAAGGATAAACAGGGAAAGGTGGGATTTTTCAGCTTTTTAATGAATATTACTCCAGATTGCGACTGTGCTTCCTGGAGTGATGCAAGTATAGTTCCGGATGTAGGGATATTGGCCTCTAGGGATCCCGTTGCTATTGAACAAGCCTCGTTGGATTTAGTAAATGCACAACAGGGATTAAAGGATACAGCTTTGAAGAACTCCTTTGCAGCCGGGGAGAATAAATTTAAGGGTTTATACCCCACTATAAATACACGAAAGCAAATTAACTATGCTGAGGAATTGGGTCTGGGGACAAGAGAATATAACTTGATCGAGGTTTAATTTTAGAGTTACAAGAATGAAGCATAAAATCCATGCAAGGGCTGACCAATCTTTGCCTTTTAAAGAAAAGTTTGATAAGGTTTTTATCTCTTTTGTACTCCATGGATTTCCTCAAAATATTAGAGAAAAAGTTATAAAGAATGTCTTTGAGGTGTTAAAAAACGGTGGAGTCTTCTTTATCTTAGATTATAATGAATTTGATAAAGATTTGATGCCTTTTTATCTGAGAATTCTCTTTAAACTCATAGAATGCCCTTATGCCTTACTTTCCGTTTATCCAAAGCATATGGAATTAGAGAAGATGAGGAAAGAAATAGAAAATGCAAATCCCTGGTGTTTCCGGGTCAAGAACTATCTTTATCAAAAAAACTTTTGATATTACTTAAGAAAACAAGAGGGTGATATTATGGCAAACCGTACATTATTTAAAGGCTATACAATTGTATCCTGCGGAACCTTGCGTAGGGAGTTAGGTTACCTGAAGGATACTAATTTTTTAGATGCAGATAAAATCCTTTTTACTGCACCAGGATTACATGAGAGACAAGCCGAACTGGAAAAACAGCTTGTAAGACAATTAGTAAATGCTAAGAAATATTCTCAGAAGACAATAGTAGTTTATGGAGAAAGATGTTACCTTGACCCTGATAGCCCATACAGAGATATAGACCAGATAATTCGAGAACATGGAGCCGGAATCTCAAGAATACAGGCAAGAAGCTGTATTGACATGCTGACCAGCGAGAAAGAAAGAAAGAAAATAAGTGGGAAAAGTAAGGTTTACTGGCTCTCACCTGGATGGTTAGAACATTGGAAACAAATTTTTAAGGAATGGGATGCTGCTAAGGCAAATGAAACTTTTCCTTATCATGAGAAGGCAATTCTTTTGGATGCAGTGGGTATTTTTGATGAGTACTCTCAAAGTTCTCCTGAGAAAATTCTTGAGTTCTCTGACTGGATGAGGCTCCAGATAGAACCTCACGGGATATCTCTGGAAAGATTCAAAAACCTTCTTTTAGATTCTACCAGAGAAAAATGAAAACTGATGCAGAAAAATGGTTTAAAGAAGATGGCGAGAAAGTCCTGAAAGACGTTGTTATTAAAAGAGGCGATATCGTTTTAGATTTTGGATGTGGGGAAGGGACGTATTCTTTACCTGCTGCAAAAATTGCTGGGAAAGAGGGGAAAGTTTTCGCCCTGGATAAAAGTATAAGCAAGCTTGATGAGCTTACAAGGAGAGCCCAATCAGCCGGATTGGAAAATATAAAAACAGTTAAAACATCAGGCAGGCTAAAGGTTCCTTTTCCTGATGGACACTTTGATGTGGTTTTGCTTTATGATATTTTGCACTCTTACTATTTTTCAATGGATGAGAGAAAAAAAGTATTAAAAGAGGTGTATAGGGTCTTAAAATCTGGGGGTCTACTTTCAGTTTACCCGGAGCACATGAATGTTGAAGAAATAAAAAAGGAAGTAGAGAAGGCCAATTTTCACTTGGAAAAAAAATATTTCAAAACGCTCATTCATGAGGAAAGATACACAAGTACTCGTGTTCTAAATTTTAGAAAAATTATCGGTAGATTGGAGGATAAAATATGGTAAAAGAGATGATAACCTTTGGCCCGGTTCCCTCAAGACGTTTAGGACGTAGCCTGGGAATAAATAATATACCTCCCAAAGTATGTACCTACTCCTGTGTTTACTGTCAACTTGGAAGAACTCCAAGGATGCAAGTTGAACAAGAAGCATTTTATAAAAAAGAAAAGATTTTGCAGGATGTAGCAAATAAAATAAAGGAAGTAAAAAAGAGAGGAGAAATTATAGATTATATGAGTTTTGTTCCTGATGGGGAGCCTACACTGGATATTAATCTTAGTCAGGAAATAAAGCTTCTCAAGCCACTGGATATCAGATAAGGTGGCATCGCGGTTTGGGATAATTCCATGTAAAGGGTGTA
>CAZQMG010000104.1:0-4085 GCA_964594375.1 uncultured Clostridia bacterium
CTTCCCAAAAAGTTCTAACAACGTCCTGCCAGGGGAGCCACCACACCCCAATGTTGATAACAATACTGTTTATGGCATAATAAAGGCGGAGGCAATTCCTCCGCCTTATTTTATATTTCGACTTACAGTAGAAAGATGAATAATGTGGTTCCTATATCTCGATGAAAGCGGTGATTTAGGTTTTGATTTTGTGAAGTTGAGGTAAGTTTGTTCGTGACATAGTCAGATGATTTGATATGATTAAGGCATTATTGGTGGAACACAAGATTACGAACGAATAAAATGTGCGATACATATTCAAGAAGGATATAATTAGAAAGGATTGAGTCGAAGAGAAAGTTGAGAGTTATTGCTTGTCTTGCAGGACAAAAAAGCCCTGAGTTTGCAACGAGAATTGCTATAGACGATCGATGGCGCCTTGCAGGGTAGAGTTTATAGGAAGGGGAGAGTGAAAGCGCGAGTTGCTCGGGCTCGCCCGTCTATGAACGAAAGTTATCATAAGTACTTGAAGAGGAGCTTTTCATTCCTTGCAGCCGGAGTTTTTACCTTTTTTCTCCTTATCTAGTCCGTTACCTCTACTTTTATTAGATTAGTAATACCAGGAATGGCAAAAGGAATACCTGCTGTGATTACTATTATTTCTCCTTGACCAAGCCGACCGATCCTTCGAGCGGCATTTTTTGCTTTACAAATCATGTCATCCGTATCTTTTATTTTCTGACTTTTGTGGGGATATACTCCCCATAAAAGAGCTAGTTTTCTCACCGTGCTTTCCTCAGGACTTCCGGCCATAATCGGTACCCCGGGACGATATCTGGCTACCAGGCGAGCTGTACTTCCAGAAAGGGTGAAGATAACGATAGCTGCCGCCTTTAAATCGTGGGCAATCTGACAGGTTGCATTGCTTATGGCATCAGGAACAATAGCTTTGACCGAGAGCGCTCTTTGTTGTAAGATTTTCTCGTAATCTAAGGATTCTTCAGTCTGAATAGCTATTTTGTTCATTATCCTTATTGATTTCAGAGGGTATTTTCCAAGTGCTGTTTCTTCCGACAACATAATTGCGTCCGTTCCATCAAAGATAGCATTGGCTACGTCTGTAGCCTCTGCTCTGGTCGGTCGAGGATTCCTAACCATTGATTCCAGCATCTGGGTAGCGGTAATTACTGGCTTTCCCGCCAGGTTACATTTTCTTATGATTGCTTTTTGAGCCAGGGGGACCTCTTCCAGAGGTACCTCCACCCCCAGGTCACCCCGGGCTATCATTATTCCATCAGCGACTTCAATTATCTCGTCGATATTATCCAGTGCTTTTCTTTTCTCAATTTTGGCAATCAACGAAGTTCCTTCTCCTGCCTTTTCCTTTAGTATCTTTCTCACCTGAAGGATATCGTGAGGTTGCCTCACAAAGGAAATGCCGATAAAGTCTACCTTATGATTTATTCCAAAAAGAAGGTCCCTTTGATCTTTCTTGGAAAGGAAGGGAATTTCAAGGTCGGCATCCGGGAGATTAATCCCCTGTTGAGAGGTGAGCGTACCTCCGCTAATTACACGACATTTAATGTCCGTTGAAGTCACCTCTTCGACTCTGAGCTCGAGTGAGCCATCAGCCAGTAGAATAGTGTTTCCACTTCTCACCTCTGGGGGTAAAAGAGAATGGCTGAGGGAAGTCTCTTTTTCATTCCCGGGAACCTGACGGGTTGTGAGAGTGAAAGTCCGTCCCTCTTTCAATACGATAGGGCCATTTTGGAGTAAGCCAGTTCGGATTTTCGGACCAGCCAGGTCCTGGAGAATAGCAACCGGTTTCTTCAGCCTACCAGAAATCTCTCTAATATGGTGGATAGCCAGAGAATGCTCCTCATGACTTCCGTGCGAAAAATTGAGACGAGCTACATCCATGCCTTCCCTTATGAGCTCTTCTATGAGCTTAGGGGATCTTGAGGCGGGACCGATAGTGCATACTATTTTAGTTCTTCTTCTCCTTTGAGATTCTCTATCGTTTCTTATAGACATAGAATTACTCCTAAGAGATAAACTGTAGTCCTTTCTTATTTGCCCGAATAGTTGCTTATCTCATTATATTGTTCCGCTAGGTAAAGTCAATTCGGACCGTTTGCAAGTTTTCCTATTTTAAGGTATAATATTCAATGGCTTCTGCATTTGGTCTATCAAGACACACCATACAAGATTAAGATATAGGACAAAAAAATGGCAAGACGGAATGATTTAAGAAAAATACTCATTATCGGCTCGGGACCAATTATTATAGGCCAGGCTTGTGAGTTTGATTATTCAGGAACTCAGGCCTGCAAGGCATTGAAGGAGGAAGGATATGAGGTAATCCTGGTTAATTCGAATCCTGCCACTATTATGACTGACCCAGATATGGCTGATAAGACATACATTGAGCCACTTACCCCGCAGAGCCTGGAAAAAATCATTAAAAAAGAAAAGCCGGACGGGCTCCTTCCTAACTTAGGAGGCCAAACTGGCCTAAATCTTGCCGCTAGCCTTTACAAGTCTGGTGTGCTTGAGAAATATGGAGTTGAATTAATTGGTGTAAAAGCTGATGCTATTGAGCGGGGAGAAGACCGTATCACCTTCAAGGAGACTATGGATAAACTTGGTATTTCCGTGCCCAAATCTGCACCCTGCCATTCTATTGAGGAAGCTGAAAAAATAGCCAGAAGACTCAAATATCCTGTGGTTTTACGCCCGGCTTATACTCTGGGCGGAACCGGTGGAGGAGCTGCCTATAATGTGGAAGAATTAAGGACCATTGTGAATAGGGGTCTGGCAGCAAGTCTTATTCATCAAGTCCTGGTGGAAGAGTCTGTTCTGGGATGGGAAGAGCTTGAGCTGGAAGTTGTAAGGGATGAGAAAAACCAGAAGATTACCGTTTGTTTTATTGAAAATGTTGACCCTATGGGTGTACATACAGGTGATAGTTTCTGTGTTGCTCCTATGCTTACTGTTCCCAAAAACTTGCAGAACCGAATGCAAGAGCTTTCTTACCGAATAGTCGATGCCATTGGAGTGGTAGGAGGGACAAATATCCAGTTTGCTCATAATCTTGAAGATGATAGGTTGGTAGTTATAGAGATTAATCCTCGCACATCTCGTTCCTCGGCTCTTGCATCAAAAGCAACTGGCTTTCCTATTGCCCGTATCTCGACCAAGCTTGCTGCGGGAGTGACTATGGATGAGATTCCTTATTGGAAAGAGGGAACACTGGAGAAGTATGAGCCTAGCGGAGACTATGTAGTAGTTAAATTTGCTCGTTGGGCCTTTGAGAAATTTCCCCAAGCCCAGGACATTATAGGAACCCAGATGAAGGCAGTAGGGGAGGTTATGAGTATAGGAAAAACATTTAAGGAAGCGTTCCAGAAAGCTATCCGTTCACTGGAAATAAAGAGATATGGTCTGGGTGTCAAGGAGTTTAGAGCCCTTTCTCCGGAACAGTTAAAGAAAAATCTCTCTATACCGTCGAGCGAACGTATATTCCTGATGTATGAGGCTCTGCGTAGGGGTTCATCTATTGAGGAGCTTTATCAACTTACCCATATTGGCAGATGGTTCATTAAAGAGATGAAAGAGCTGGTGGAATTTGAGGAAGAAATATTAGGATATCCATGGAATCGTCTGCCCAGCCAAAAATTAATTAAGGCAAAGGAATTGGGGTTCTCGGATAGATATTTGGCGGAGCTCTTTAATATAAAAGAAAGAGAAGTCAGGCAGAAAAGAATTACTCTAAGAAAATACGGAGCATTTGATGCGGTGCCTGTCAGTGGTGTAGAAAATGCATCCTACTACTATTCTACCTATATTGGGGAGGATAAAGTGGGAGTTTCAAAAAAGAAAAAAGTGATGATTCTGGGCGGTGGTCCCAACAGGATCGGCCAGGGTATAGAGTTTGACTATACTTGCGTACATGCAGCTTTCGCCCTGCGCGATGAAGATTATGAGTCAATTATGGTTAACTGTAATCCTGAGACCGTATCTACAGATTATGATACCTCCGATAAACTCTATTTTGAACCGTTGACAGTAGAGGATGTATTAACAATCTATGAAAAAGAAAAACC
>CAZQMG010000104.1:4185-5713 GCA_964594375.1 uncultured Clostridia bacterium
ATTTTGAACCGTTGACAGTAGAGGATGTATTAACAATCTATGAAAAAGAAAAACCCGAAGGGGTTATAGTTCAATTCGGTGGCCAAACTCCATTAAATATTGCCCGGGAACTACAGGATAATGGGGTGGATATCCTGGGGACAACTCCGGAGAGTATTCGCTTTGCCGAAGATAGAGAGCGTTTTAGGGAAAAAATAATTTCTCTGAATATGCTACAGCCAGAAAGTGGCACTGCCCGTTCTTTGGAGGAGGCTGTAGAAATCACCAATAGAATTGGTTACCCTCTTATAGTGAGACCTTCTTTCGTACTTGGCGGCCGGGGTATGGAAATTGTATATGACGAAGAAATGTTAAGAAAATACGCCCGGGAGGCAATGAAGGTCAGCCCAGAATACCCCATGCTCATCGATAGATTTCTTGAAAATGCCATTGAAACAGAGGTTGATGCCCTTTGTGATGGTAATGACACTTTTGTTGCTGCTGTTATGGAGCATATAGAACTGGCCGGTGTTCATTCGGGAGACTCTGCCTGTGTTATTCCCACCAGGAATATAAAAGAGGAACATCTGAATACTATAGAAAAATATACTGCTAGAATCGCAGAGGAATTAAAGGTTGTCGGTCTGATGAACATTCAATACGCTATATGTGATGATAAGGTATATATTCTGGAGGCTAATCCCAGAGCCTCACGAACTGTTCCTATAGTCTCTAAAGTGACGGGAATCCCCATAGCTCGTATTGCTACCTATCTGATGTTAGGAAAAAAAATCAAGGATTTTCCTGAACTAAAAAGACACAAACTTCCTTATGTTGGAGTTAAGGAGGCGGTTTTTCCTTTTAATATGTTTTCCGAGGTAGATCCTCTCTTGGGGCCAGAAATGAAGGCTACGGGGGAGGTTATGGGGATTGCTGATACATTCGGAATCTCTTTCTATAAAGCGCAGGAGGCGGCAGGTTTTGAACTTCCCATGGAAGGGAATATTTTGTTGACTGTTGCAGATAAGGATAAAGCAGGTTTGCTTCCTATAGCTAAGAAGATTGATAAAATGGGTTTTAGCATTTATGCTACGGGAGGCACAAACCGTTTCCTTGAAGAGCATGGTATTCGGAGTATGAAAATAAAGAAGATACATGAGGGAAGGCCCAATATTGTTGATGCAATTAAGAACAAGAATATTCATCTTATTATTAACACACCGGTTGGCCGTGACAGTAAATATGATGATAGTTATATTCGCATAATGGCTATACAATATAAGGTTCCCTACATAACTTCAATAGCAGCCGCTCAAGCCAGCATTGAGGGCACTGAAGCTGTAAAAAAAGAGAACATTCTACCAAAATGTCTTCAGGAATATCATCGGGAGAGATTGTCACACCTACCTTCAGCAGGCTCGCAATGATAGTAGTATATATACTTTAGTGAATATTTAGCGTGCCAAGTTAAGCTCTTTGAATCCTTGTTGACTGAAAGGTGTCAACTACCGTAAATGTCCATCAGCGGTGTAGTCTGAGGTGCAATGTT
>CAZQMG010000105.1:0-5674 GCA_964594375.1 uncultured Clostridia bacterium
TGCCTGAATGGAGAAGAATTAGATTTCAAAGTGAAAGAGATTGGAAAGTTGGCTGACTTCTTAGAAGGAGGATTGCAAAAAAATCAAGATGGACCATAAATTATTAAAAATTATATAGGAATCTACTACCAAAATGGTTAGAATTATCAAAGGAGTTTTGGAATGATCGAAGTCAAAAGGAAAAGCGAGCAAAAATTCGTGGTAACTATAAAAGAAAGAGGTATCGGAACAGAACACGTAGTAACTTTGGACGATGAGTATTACCAACATTTGACTGATGGTGAAATGACCCGAGAAGAACTGATAGAAATGTCTTTTAAATTTTTATTGGAGAGGGAACCCAAAGAATCTATACTCTCGAGATTTAATTTAAAAGTTATTAATAGCTATTTCCCAGAGTTTGAGAAAAAAACAAGAAGGTAAATGATGTCAGACAGAGGAGACATTAAAGAAAAAGTAAAGAAGATAGTTAAAGTTTTGCCTGAATTAAATTGTGGCAAATGTGGATTTGATAATTGTGGAAAATTTGCCAGAGCAGTAGCTGAAGAAAAAGCACCATGTTATGGTTGCATTAGTGGCGGACCTTCGGTAGCTAACAAAGTGTGTGAGATTATGGGGGTAGGAGTTCCTGGAATAGCAGAAATTCCAGCTATTTATCCTGGATTTCTTCAACCTGGAATAGCAGGTGACCCGATGAACAGAGGCCGAGGTAGAGGCTCTAGTCGGAACCAAGTAAGGCGGGCTCCTGGTGGCGGTAAAGGTTTTGGCCGAAGAAGGGGTAGAGCAGTCTCAAAAGGGAGATTTAGATAATGGCAATCACAAAAGTTTGGATCAATGAGGATGCTTGCACAGGGTGTTTTACCTCAATTATTTGTAGCCAGTAAATTAGAGGACAAACTTCATAAAAAACCTTTACTGGTAATGGCTATCACAGTCCGAGCATTATCGTGGGGTGCCTTGGCTGGCCTCGTCTTTTTTTTGAACAATTCCCTTCTTCTTCTTATTTCTTCTTTTTTGCTTCTTACACTATTCACTTTTATGGGAGGAATAGCTAATATACTTTTTATGGACATATGGGGAAAAGCTATACCCTCTCATTTAAGGGGAAGATTTTTTGGATATCGGCAAATTTTTGGCGGACTTTTAGCTGTAGGTGCAGAATTGGTGACTAAACAGATATTCTTAAAATAAGCCTTGGAGGCTGGTGAAAAAGTGGTTTTTTGTAGAGGTTTCATTTATGAAACCCGCTTTGCTAAGGGGTCCGATAAATCGGGCCTCTACAGTATGGGGATTTTTCACTTCTCTGCTTGGTATGGTGGGAATTTTTGTCTTAGCACAAATGGTGGGTGGATTATTGTCTAATTTTCTATGGGCCTATATGTCAGATCATATTGGTAACAGAAAAGTTATTCAGATAAGTTTAATTACCAGTCTTCTTACGCCAATTGCTGCTCTTTTGATAAGTCCAAATTTACCCTTTCTTTTTATTTTGGTATCTGTTTTTATTGGTTTTTTTATAAACGGAGGAATGGTAGGCTATACCAATTACTTATTGGACATTTCTCCTGTTAAAAGGCGACCGACCTATATAGGATTAAATAGTAATTTCCTTGCACCAACAGCTTTCTTCCCCTTAATTGGCGGGATGGTGCTTCAATATAGTTCTTTTGCATCCATTTTTATTTTAACCGCATTGCTTGTTTTCATAAGCTTTTTCTTGAGTTTGAAATTGGAAGAACCTAGAAAGAGACAAAAGTGATGAAAAAACAAGGGAAAATTAAATGTTGATGAGAAGCCAGCTACTGTTGCAAAATATAGGGTCATGGGTTTCGGGATGATAGCTTCTCTCTTAATGGAAAACCTAATAATAATTTATCAATTCCTAAAAGGATGATTATAAGGGTTTTTTAAATGGGATAATTTACACTGAGATTTCAAAGTCGGGAGGAAAAAAGTGAGTGAAACCAAAGTTAAAATAAAAAGTAAACAATTTGTCTATGAGACAAGGCTAAAATGGAAAGGGAGCAGGGAGGGATTGCTCACCTCTGAGGGCAAACCCTCTATAGAAATATCCACCCCACCTGAGTTTAAAGGTCAGCCTGGGGTTTGGACACCGGAGACTTTATTGGTTGCCTCAGTTCATACCTGTGTGATGACTACATTTTTATATTATGCTGAGAAGAAGAGGTTTGAATTCTCAAAGGAGACGCTAAAAAATGAAAGCAAATCCCAAAATTGAAGAAGTGTTGGGCTTACTTAAGCCTGATTTTGAGGTTTTAGAAAAAGGCAAGCAAAGACAATCAGCTGTTGGGAAAAGCAAGCCCACAGATTATCTTCCCTTAGTCATCAATGGGCTTCCTGTCCCAGAAAGAGAAAAATATTGTCAATACGGTAAAGACTACTGTCAGTATAATCACAGAGAGCGATTTTATGACAAACGCAAAATGCTTTTTGAACAAATTTTCGGACTAATAAGTACCTTTAGAACCGGCTCGGATGCTCAGCTTACTGTTGGTATAAACTTGGGAGCAGGTTTTGCCCCCGGTATTCTGGGATTAAAACAGTTAGTTTTTGAGGATAAAGAGCCCTGGCTTCAGGAAAGGCTAAGTAAAGAAAAAATAGGTCAATTAGGCCCGGAAGATTTGAAAGACGTTACTACAAAAGGACTAATGCCCAGAGCCTTAGAGTACATTGATTATTTTAAAAAAACATTAGGATATAAAGCTCTGGTTTGTATTTATCCAGATATCCTTTGGGGTCCTTTTTCACTGGCTCATCTGATAAGGGGTGATGATATTTTTACTGATCTTTACGATGATTCTAAATTTGTCCATCATCTTATGGAAATTTCTACTTTACTTTATGTTAAAAGTGCAACTGCTCTTAAAAAAGCGCTTGGCGAGCCAAAAGAAAGTGGGTATTTTGGTAATTTTTATATGGGTGATAGTGGGGTTTGGTCTAATGAAGACACTGCTGTTTTGCTCTCTCCTTCTCAATTAGAGAAGTTTGTCTTCCCCTATTTGGAAAAAGCATATAAATCCTTTGGAGGAGCAGTGGTTCATTTTTGTGGTCGAGCAGATTATCTATTAGATCCTTTGCTTGATTTACCTGAGGTAAAAGGGATAAATTTTGGTGAGCCGCACCTGCAAAAACTTTCATACGAGAAGATAATGCATAAACTTTTGGATAAAGGTAAGACTTATTATGGTGGTTGGTCTAAAAACGAAGGAGAAAGCAGAAAAAATTATTTTAAAAGAATGCTTCAGCCTTTAGAAGGAGAGAAAAGAAGTTTGGTGCTTGCTTATAGTCTTACTGAAAAAGAACAGAAGAATCCTGAAAAAGTAATGGAACTTTGGCACTTGCTACAGGAATAGCAAGTTATGATTTATTTGTTGGATTAGTCTGAAAAATAAAAAGAGTTTTGTTCCTGATGGGGAGCCTACACTGGATATTAATCTTAGTCAGGAAATAAAGCTTCTCAAGCCACTGGGTATCAAAATTGCCGTTATTTCAAATGCTTCTTTAGCATGGAGAAAAGATGTTGAGGATAATCTACAGGAGGCTGACTGGGTTTCTTTGAAAATTGATGCCGTAACAGAAGGGATTTGGCGAAAGGTCAACAGGCCTTATAGAACCTTAAAATTAGATAAAATACTGCAGGGAACATTAGAGTTCTCACGCACCTTTAAAGGTGAGCTAACAACAGAAACTATGCTCATTAATAATATTAATGATACCTCAGAAGAGATACAGAAAATTGCTGATTTTATTGCAGAATTAAAGCCTGAGAAAAGTTATATTGCTATTCCCATAAGGCCGCCAGCAGAAAAATGGGCAAAACCTGCCACCGAGGATATTATAAATATGGCATACCATATCTTTATCGATAAATCCATCCGGACAGAATACCTCATTGGCTATGAAGGAGATGCCTTTGCATCAACAGGAAATGTTGGAGATGATCTGTTAAGTATTACATCTGTGCATCCAATGAGAGAAGAAGCTGTAAAAAATTTTTTACAAAAAGCTGGTGCTAATTGGAAGACAATTGAAAGACTAAAAAATGAAGATAAACTGGTGGAAATTGAATTTAAAGAGCATAAATTTTACCTGAGGAAATTAACAAGGAAAGCTTGAGGGTAAAAATGTTGTTAGGTTAAACTTAGTAAAATGTTTCACATATAACAAGGAGAAAAAAATGCAATATCGTGAATATGGAAAAACAAAGATTAAGTTATCCACACTCGGGTTTGGCTGCATGCGCTTTCCTATGGAAGGAGGACATGTAAAAGAAGAGGAGACTATTAGAATGCTTCACTATGCTATGGACCTGGGAATAAACTATTTTGACAGCGCAGTTATGTACTGTAATAACGAAAGCGAAATTATCCTGGGGAAAGCAATAAAAGGTAGACGAGATAATTTATATGTATCAACTAAAAACCATTATAAAGGGGATGATTCTAGTGAATGGCGTAGATTCTTAGACCAATCACTTAAAAGATTAAGTATTTACTACATCGATTTTTATCATCTACATGATCTGCGCTTAGAACAATATACCAATCATCTTCTAGCAAATGGTTCCATCGATGAAGCTCACCGGACAAAAAAACAAGGATTGATTAAACATCTTTGTTTCTCATCTCACGATACTCCCGATAATATAATTAAGTTAATAGATACAGATGAATTTGAAGGGATTTTGGTTCAGTATAATTTGCTCGATCGACGTAACGAGAAAGTTATAGCTCATGCTCATAAAAAAGGCTTAGGTGTTGTAATTATGGGGCCGGTAGGTGGTGGGCGTTTAGTTCCGTCTTCCGCAAAGATTCAAAGTATGATTTCCAGGAATATAAAGAGCACACCGGAGATTGCAATTAGGTTTGTACTTTCAAATCCCAATGTAACTACAGCACTATCCGGAATGAATTCAATTAAAATGATTGAAGAAAATGTAGCCACCGCTTCCCGTCCAGAATCATTGAGTCAAGAAGAAACTCAACAAATCTCAGGTATGCTTAAGGAAAACAAACATTTAGAGGAGTTATATTGCACCGGTTGTAACTACTGCATGCCTTGTCCTAATGGTGTAGATATCCCTGCTAATTTCTCAGCTATGAATCTATATAGAGTATGGGGGTTGGAAGAAACGGCTAAAAAGCAATATGCCGAGCTTGGAGATAGGAAAAAAGATGGTGAACCTGCTCCAGCATGGGCTGAAACTTGCATCGAATGCGGCGAGTGTGAACCAAAATGTCCTCAAAATATACCAATTATCAAGCAATTAAAAGAGGTTAAAAAAGCATTATTAACCAAATCTTTCCGGGTAATAGCTCAAGAAAAACGGGGGGAGCAGGCCGAAGGCCGTTGAGGGGGAATGTTTTTCCCCTCAAATATCTTTGCATAGGAGGCTGGTGAGAAATCCTCTTAGGGAAAATTGAAGATTTGAATGAAGAAATAAGCAAATGCAAGAAATATAGATTATGGAAGACTAGAGACAACTTTACAACAACTCACTCAGAGAAAAAATGGAAATTAAAACTCTCATTCACGAGAACAGATATACAGATGGTTATATTTTAAATTTTAGAAAAGCTGATAAAAAGATTAATTTTAAGGAGGTATAGATGTCTGATGTGAAGGCTAGGAAGTATCCTAAGGTTATCCTATT
>CAZQMG010000106.1:0-5356 GCA_964594375.1 uncultured Clostridia bacterium
TCATATCACCCCAATTTTTCCCTATCTTTGTATTCACTATCAAAGGGACGGAAAGCTTTATTACTTGCTCCATCTCCTGTTTGACTATTTTCCTGACCATCTCTATCTGGTTTTCGGGAGCTTCCAGAAGGAGTTCATCATGTATCTGAAGGATAATATAAGCATGCCGATTCTCTTTTTTAAGTCTTCTGTGTAGATTAACCATAGACAATTTGATAAGATCAGCAGCTCCCCCCTGTATGGGGCTGTTGATAGCGGTTCTTTCTGCGAATTCACGCCTTTTTTTATTTAAGACTAATATTTCTGGAAGTGGTCTTTTCCGTCCCATAAGAGTAGTTACATATCGCTGTTTTCGAGCCTTTTCCAATATCCTATCAATGTATTCTTTTACTTTGGGATAGCGTTCAAAATACCTTTGGATGTATTCTTCTGCCTCTTTTTGAGATATTCCTATGTCTTGGGAGAGTCCATAGGGGCTAATTCCGTAGAGGATGCCAAAATTGACTATTTTTGCCTTTCGTCTCATCTGAGGAGTAACCTGCAAGGGAAGAACCTGGAAAATTTCAGCTGCTGTCTGGCGATGAATATCCTCGCCTCTGAGAAAAGCACTTTTCAAATTTGTATCTCTAGAGAGATGAGCCAGGAGTCTTAGTTCTATCTGTGAGTAATCGGCAGAAATAAAAAGATACCCTTTATCTGCCAGGAAGGCCTTTCTTAATCTTTCTCCCAATTTGTTCCTGATAGGAATATTCTGTAGGTTGGGCTGAGAGGAAGAGAGTCTTCCTGTAGCAGTTACAGTTTGATTGAAAGAGGTGTGGATCCTTCCTGTTTTGGGGTTAATTAGCTCTGGCAAGGGTTTTATGTAGCCAGTTTCCAATTTGAAAAGTCGGCGATACTCTGATATTTTACTAAGAGAAGGGCGGAGCAGGCAGAGAGTTCGTAGGACTTCCTCGTCCGTAGAATAGCCAGTCTTGGTCTTTTTAATCGGTGGCAAATTAAACCTTTCAAAGAGGATTCTTCCCAGTTGCTTAGAGGAGTTAATGTTAAATTTCTCTCCTGCCTCTTGGTAAATTTCTTCTCTTAGTCCCTCTCCTCTTTTTTTGATATCTCGCAAGAACTCTTCTAGAGTAGCTCTATTTACTTTGATTCCTCTCTCTTGCATTTCAACCAGAACCTCTACCAGGGGTATTTCTACTTTGAGAAACAAATCCCATAAGTTTTCTTCTTTTAGTCTTTTTTCTAATAGAAGTGCCAGCTCTCCAGTAAGTTTGGCTCTTTTGACAGGATGGAACTCCTGGCCGGGCTCTATTCCCAGGTAATTCAAAGAGAGGTCCCGCAGAGAATAATTGGACGAGAGAGGATCTAAAAGGTAGGCGGCCAGCTCTGTGTCAAAGTTTAGTCCATCTAGATTCATTCCCCATTCTTTGATTTTGAAAATAGTTTCTTTGAAGTTGTGTGTTGTCTTTTTGATTTTAGAGTCTTCTAAGATGGGGCTCAGTTTACCAATAAGGAGGTCTTTTTTGATTTTTGTTTGCTCTAGAGGAAGCCAGTAAGAGCCTCCTTCTTTCAGGAAAAAAGCTATTCCTTCCAGGTTTCCACTTTTTTCTACAGCAAGAACAAAGGAGGTCTTTTTAAGTTTAGAGACCAGGTCTTCTAGGTTTTGACAAGTGGTTATCTCATTGTAATCTTCATAATTTGCCTTCTGGGGTTTTTGTAAAGCGAATTCCTTCATTAACCCCTTGAAATTAAGTTTTTTAAAGAGTGAAAAGAGTATATCCTTATCAGGCTCCTTTACTTCAATCTCCTCAATGTTCATTTCAATAGGAACAGAGGTTATTATAGTAGCTAATTCCTTGCTCAGTTTTGCCTGGGAGATGTATCTTTTTATAAGCTCTCGTTTTTTAAGAGACAGTTTCTCCAGGTTTTCAAGCAGATTCTCTAAGCTGTCGAATTCTTGAATTAATGCCTTAGCAGTGACCGGCCCGATACCAGGGACTCCGGAAATATTATCAGAGGAATCGCCAGCCAGAGCTAAAAAATCTACTATTTGAGAGGGGGAGATGTCAAATTCTTTTTTTACCTCCTCTTCATTAAAAAGATGAGTTCCGCTGATGCCTTTTTTTGGTCTAAGTACAAAAATTGAAGAAGAAACGAGCTGTAGAAAATCTTTATCCCCGGTAAGAATCTTTACCTTGAGTCCCTCTTTTTCTCCCTTCTTGGCAAGAGTTCCCAGTAAGTCATCCGCCTCATATTCTTCTTCTTCAAAGACAGGTATACGAAAGGCTTCCAGCGTCTTCTTAATTAAAGGAATCTGAGCTACCAGCTCTTCCGGCATTGCCGGTCGGTTTGCTTTATAATCCTTAAATTTCTTATGACGAAAGGTCTTTCTCCCTTTGTCGAAAGCACAGGCTATATATTGGGGTTCTTCCTTACGCAGAAGCTTTATGAGCATACGGGTGAATCCATAGACAGCACCAGTAGGTATTCCCTCAATATTAGAGAAGGAAGGAAGGGCGTAGAAGGCTCGATAGAGCAAAGCATTACCGTCAATGAGAATAAGCTCTTTGTTTTTTTTCATCATCTGAAGATCCTGGAAGATTCGTATCTAGTATTTCGTGAATCATATCTCGAAAAGAAAAAGACAAAGGATGGATTCAAAACGAGCATCGAGCATTGAGATACGAACAACGAGATATGATTCTATTGTAGCAAATCTTTTCTCCTATAGCAAACAGACGAACGAATTGGCTGTATTGACAAACACTCGATAAGATGTTATTCTTTAAGTCCCTATAAGTAATGTATAAGAAGGAGACCTTTACATTCTTCTTTTCTGTGCTATAATTAATACCACTCACAGGATGAAAGGCGGGGCATAGAATAATAGGGAAAGAAAATAATAAAGATTTCAAAGGAGGTGAAAATGGAAAAGAAGAAAAAAAGAAAAGAAATCTTCACCTTGATGCTGATTCCCCATTCAGGAAGGGGAGTGCGACAGATCACAATTTCGAAAATTAGTTTTTCTTTAGTTCTGACAGTAATAGTGGCAGGTTTTTTATCTTTGTCTTTTTTTATTAATGATTATAGGCAGATGAGGTATAAAGTAGCTCGGCTTGATGAGTTGGAGGTAACAAATCAAACTCAGAAGGAGGAAATCCTCTCTTTGGCTCAGAAGATCAGCAATTTTAATGAGGAGATGGAGAAACTAAAAAAACTAGAGGATAGGTTAAGGATTTTAGCTGGAGTGGGGGGAGGCGCCGAGACAAATAAGGAGTTAGGCAAAGGGGGTCCGCAGGATTATTCTCTATTAGAAGAAGTCATGGAAGTACGTGACGAAGAATTGCTTCCCATTCGCTTAATTGAGAGGATTGAAGAAACTGCTGTTTCTCTGGAAAATGAGATTGAAATACGCGAGAGAGGTTTTGAAGAAGTAGAAAAGATTGTTAGCCAGAAGAAAGATTTATTTGCTTCTACTCCCAATATTTTTCCTGTTCAGGGATGGATTAGTAGCGGATATGGTTCGCGAATACATCCTATTACCAAGAAGAAAGAGATTCATCAAGCCATTGATATTGCAGCGCCCTGGGGTACAGAAGTAAGAGCTTCTGCTCAGGGGAAAATTGTTTCTGCTGGATGGAAGAGTGCCTACGGCTTAATGATCAGGATGGATGATGGGCATGGATATGAAACGGTGTATGGTCATCTTTCTCGTATTACGGTAAAAGAAGGACAATCGGTGGACAAAGGAGAAGTCATAGGAAGAGTGGGTAGCACGGGTCAGAGTACAGGGCCGCATTTGCATTTCGAGGTATGGTCAGAAGGAAAAACTGTTGATCCTTTGGGGTTAATGGTGGAGCCCCTGGGAGAGGTGAAGTAGGTTTAATCTTGAAATAAGGAGATGAGAGATGTTTGGCGATAAAGAGAAGGTCAAAACCGCTAGTATAATAGGGGAAGGAACAGAATTTAAAGGAACCCTAAAAGACAAAGGAAGTATTCGTATAGATGGAAACTTTGAAGGAGAGATTGAAGTTGAAGGAGATGTTGTTATAGGAAAAGATGCTTTCATAAAGGCAAATATTCGAGCCAAGTCGATAAATATTAGTGGTAAAGTTATAGGGAATATTGATTGTCAGGAAAAGGTAGAACTTTTTCCGTCAGGAAGCCTGGAAGGGAAGGTAAAGGCTTCCGATTTGACTATTGCAGAAGGGGCTTTTTTTAACGGAGAATGCAGGATGACTCCTTTAAAGGAGAAGGTAGAGGAAGAATCGTCCGGAAACGATCTAGAGCAGTAATTAAATCAGGTTAAAGGGGAATAATCCAGGCGGCATAGCCAAGTGGCAAGGCAGAGGACTGCAAATCCTTTATTCCCCGGTTCAAATCCGGGTGCCGCCTCCAAAAATAGCGTTTAGTGGATAGCGTATAGCAAAAAAAACTGAAAGCCACGGTGTAAGATTCAAAGCTTTGAATTGTGGTTTTTTGGCTTTGCTCTTTAGTTAATAGGAAAGTAGGTAGCATAGTGTACGAGATGATTTATCCTAAACGCTATATGCTTTCTTTGCCCAGTTAGCTCAGTGGTTAGAGTACTTGCTTGACATGCAAGAGGTCGCTGGTTCAAGTCCAGCACTGGGCACCATAGTGGTTGTTAGTATTTAGTGAATGGTGAATAGAAATCCGTTGCTAGTTGCTTGTCGCTGGTCGCTCGAGAAAAAAATTTAAGTTCTGGATACTCGATTCTCGATACTAGATGCTCGCGCTCCCTCTCCCACTGGGGGAGAGGGAAGGGGTGAGGGGAAATGAGTATCAAGTATCGAAATACAAGTTATGAACAACGAGATAGGAGATTGCAAGGGAGGGTAAGATTAGGGTAAATAGCCAAATAAAAGCGAAAAAAGTAAGACTTGTCAACGAAGAAGGGGAGCAAGCGGGTATTCTTTCCAGGGTGGAAGCTTTAAGAATTGCTCAAGAAAAGGGACAGGACTTAGTGGAGGTAGCTCCTCAAGCTGATCCTCCTGTTTGTCGTATTCTCGATTACGGAAAGTACAAATATCAACAGGAAAAAAGAAAAAAGAAGGCTAAGAAGAAGTCAGTCAATACTATCAAAGAAGTAAGATTAAGCTATAGGATTGGAGAGCATGATTTTGAGGTGAAGGTAAGGAAAATATATAAGTTCTTAAAAGAGGGATACCGGGTAAAGCTTTCTCTTAGATTTAAAGGAAGAGAGATGATTTACCAGGAGCAAGGAAAAAAAATTCTGGAACGGGCCAACAAAGAAATAGAAGAAGTAGGAAAAGCTGAAACCAGTCCATCTATAAGCCGCAGGGTTGTAGAGCAATATTTGGTACCTAAGTTAGATAAA
>CAZQMG010000107.1:0-5332 GCA_964594375.1 uncultured Clostridia bacterium
TTACAAGGGGAAAGATGACGAGGGGTTAAGATGGCCATATCTCAATTAAAGATAAAAACAGATTTATCGGCAGTCAAATTAATGAGTGAGGAGATTGCCGATATTCTAAGAGAAAATATTATTTCCGGAAATATCAATCCCGGAGAAAAGGTGAATGAATATCAAGTGGCTAAGCTGCTGAATATTTCTCGTCCTCCCATAAGAGAAGCTTTTCGACTCCTGGCAGCAGAGGGTTTGATCACCTTGGTGCCAAGAAAAGGAGCCTTTGTTTCCAAAATGTCTTCCCGAGAAGTTAAAGAAATCTACGAGATGAAAAGTATGATGGAAAGCTTCGCTGTCAGATTAGCCATTCCTATCATAAATGAAAAGGAAGTATCTGAATTAGATTCAATCCTGAGGTTAATGGAGGGGAAGATAGAAGAGAATAATTTTAAGCAAATTCAGAGATTAAATATTGAATTCCACCGAAGAATGATCAAGATGAGCAAAAATGAAAGACTGACACGTTTTTACGAAAGTATAGTCCTACCTATAAGAAAATACCAACGGATAGGACTTTCTGCTCCTGCCTCCTGGGAAACATCTTTTCAAGAACATAGAAACATTGTTGAGGCCATCAGATCTAGGAACATTGAGCTTGCAGAAAGATTAACTCGAGAACACACCATGGCAGCTACACTTAGGGTCATTGGTCGGTTAAAGTGCCAAGAAGGAGATTAACAGATGGAGATAAGTTCCTGTTGGATCTACGCAATAAGTAAATATGGGTATCCTCCCAGCATGGGCGATACTTACAAGGTAATTGAAGAGATGGCTGGGATGGGATTCAAGAACATTGAACTTGAAGGTATAGGTGAAGGAAATTTAAAAGAAATTGTTAAGGATAAAAAAAAATTAAAGAAAACAATTGAAGATTTAGGAATAAGGGTTGTGAATTTCTGTCCTGTTTTGCCTGATATTGTGAGTTTGGAGAAAAAAAGGAGAGATAAAGCCGTGCGGTTATTTAAGATTGGAATCGATATAGCCAGATATTTCAATTGTGTAACTATTCAGACAGATAGTTTTACCCCACCGCTAAAGTTCATTGGAGAGGTTCCTTATAAGAAAGGGCTAAGTTATGGGAAAGAGTATAAAGTTAAATTAGAGCCTGATTTTATCTGGCAAGAACAATGGAATGTGCTGGTAGATACTTTTGCACATTGCACTTCCTTGGCTAAAGATGCTGGATTAAAATTCTGTTTAGAGCCAAGGGTAGGTGAGCTTATTAGCAATACAGATGCAGCACTTAGATTAATAGATGCTATTGGAGATAATGGTTTTGGTGTAGTTTTTGATACTGCCCATCAACATGCTCAGAAGGAACTACTGCCTTTGAGTGTAGAGAAACTGGGAAAGAAAATCTTTTATTTACATGTTGCTGATAATGATGGGAGGGATAATGAGCATCTTACTTTGGGTAAGGGAACAATCGATTGGGAGGAGTTCTTTTCTACTTTAGAGAAGCACCAATTCAATGGATATGTAGCTATTGATGTAGGAGGCAATATTCCGAATCTTAGAGAAGAGGTAATAAAATCTAAAAAGTATTTAGAGGAGTTAGCAGAAAAAATTAAATTTTGAAAAAGAGTTTCAGAACGTTGTTGGAAGATAATGCTTGAAATTGGTGTTTCATTGGTCTAACAGTTACTGAATTCCGAGAAATAAAAAAGAGGAGGTGAAGAACGGAGAAAAAATCTCTCGGATATTTAAATCACAAAGGAGTGATAGAATGAAAAGTAAACTTTTAGCGGCGTTAGTAATTTTGAGCTTGATGAGTCTTTGGGGTGGGATGGCTTTAGCCAAGGCTACTAAAATAACGGCCTGGTGGACAGTGCGAAAACCTGTAATGGATTATAGCGTCTCACAGCTAAAAATATTTGAACTGGCACATCCTAATATCAAGGTGGAATTGGTAGGTTTGCCTGAGGATGCGGTAGCACAGAAATTGTTAGCGGGTGCTGCAGCGGGGATAGAAGGGCCGGATATTGTCTATATAGATGAGAATGTATTCAAAGTTATGGTTAATGCAAAGGTATTGCAACCCATCCCCGAAGCGGTATACACTGAAAAAGACTTTCTTGAAATGTTCGGTCCTAGAGCTCTCCTGTACAAAGTGAATGGTAAATACTATGGATTCCCCAATGGAGATATGGCAGCTGTGTTGTTCTATAATCCGGAAATGCTGAAAGAATACGGTTATACTCCTTTAGATATCTCTGATAGATGGGATGAGTTTATGGTTATGGCTCAGAAAATGACAGACCTTAGCAAGGACATCCAGGGTTTTCCTATAAGAGGAAGAGAAGGGTCAATGTGGAATGCCTTGCTTTACCAAAATGGTGGTTTCGTTTTCAACAAAAATAAGAAAGAGGCGGTGTTTGCTGGTAAACCGGGTATAGACGCATTTCAGTTTTTGCTAGATATTTATGATAAGTATAAAGTTTCAAGCAGGACAAGTTTAAGTGCGAACGAAGCTTTTGGCCAGGGGAAGGCTCCCTTTGTCTATAACTGGACATGGTGGACTGGGACTATGATAGACTCCTATCCGGATATATCTTTTGAAACCAGAGTTTTGCCAACCCCTACTGGTAACCCTCCTTATGGCTCCTATGGCCCCGACATGGGATTATTCAATAGTTGTACAGATCCAGCGAAGAAGGAAGCTAGCTGGGAATTCTACAAGTTTATAATCTCACCAGATTTTCAATTGGGTTGGGGTATGTTAAGAGGGTTAATCCCTTTCAACATAAAGGCGCAAAAACCTGAGATATTTGGAAAAAATCCATACCGAGCTGTGGCAGAAGCTGTAAAGCATGGTGTTTCTTATAGTTTCTATCCAGACGAGGTAGGAAAGCCGATTCTCTCAACAATGGTAGATAAAATTATGGGCGGTGAGCCGATAGCTAAGACGATGCAGGAAACTCAGAACGAAGTGAACCAGATTTTGCAAAGACAATGGGAAAACTGCTTCATCTTTGAAAGAAGCTAGAAGGTTAATGAGAGAGAGAGAGAAATACATAGAAAAGGTAGAAAAGGAGGGTAAAGCTACCCTCCTTTTCTTTTATAATTATGAAAGGGATAGAAGATGAAAAATGTAAGATTACTTCCAGAAAATAAAACTGCCCTCGTTGTGATAATAATGGGGCTCGCATTTTTGATTTTATTTTGGTGGTACCCCCTTATTCAAACATTTATATTAGGGTTTCGATCAGCCGACTTTAGCCGTTTAAGAGAATCATCATGGGTTGGTTTAGCTCAATATAGGGCACTATTTAGCAATAAAGTTTTTAGAAAAGTTGTTCTTAACACCCTTTATTTTGCGGCATTGATTGTTCCTGCCCAGATAATAATAGGATTAGCAGTAAGCACAATGATAGATAAAATGAAAAATGCGGCATTCCAAAGACTGGGTCTTTTATCTTTTTATATTCCCTATGTTTTACCAATAGTGGCTATCGGAATACTCTGGAAGTTTTTATATCATCCCTCCCGTTTCGGAATATTTAACTTTCTTTTAAGTAAAGTGGGAGTGCATGAGATAATAAGGTGGTTAGATGACCCAAAATTAGCTTTGACCTCTATCGGAATTATGCAAATTTGGCAAAGAGTTGGTTATGTGATACTTTTATATTTTGCCGGATTACAAGCAATTCCCAGAATTTTCTATGAAGCAGCAGAAATCGATGGGGCAAACGCTTGGCAGAGGTTCAGAGCAATTACCTTACCATTACTCACTCCAGCTACACTTTTTGTCGTAGTTACAAGTACAATTAGCGCTTTTATGACATTTGAAGCTGTATATATTATGACCCTTAACGTCGGAGCAGTTACTCGCGGAGGTCCGATTGACTCTACAAATGTTATGTTGTTTTATATATATTCCAATGCTTTTGGCAATAATCGAATGGGTTATGCCAGTGCAGCAGCAACAATTTTATTTCTTATGGTTTTAGGAGTTACTCTCCTCCAGTTTAAATTTATTCGGCAGAAATTCGAATATTAATTAGCTTTATGAATGGAGAAATTAGATGAGAGAAAAATACAAAATTGAAGTGGGGAAATTAGTATTATATGGATTTTTTTTTGCTATTATACTCTTTTATGTTTTTCCTCTTTATTGGATGTTCTCCTCCTCTTTTAAAACAGCAGGTGAGGTTATCCGAATTCCTCCTACCTGGTGGCCACATCTACTCTCTGTTGAAGGATATATTGAGGTATGGAGACCTATCTGGGTGCGCTTTTTCATAAACTCCTTTATTTATGCTGGTGGTTCTGTAGCCATATCACTTTTTACCAGTAGTTTGATTGGCTTTGTCATTGTCACATATCCTTCAAAAATTGGCACTATTCTTTCTTGGTCAGCAATTTGTCTGATTATGATCCCTTTCACTATTCTTATTGTTCCTTTATACCTCTTGATAATCAAACTTCACTTGCTTAATTCTTATCTGGGGATGATAGCCCCTCGTATGGTTTATCCTTTTGGTATTTTTTTTGTACAGTTAGCTATGCGAAATATACCCAGAGATTTGATAGATGCAGCTAAAATAGATGGGTGCACTCCATTGGGGATTTATTGGCGAGTTGTCCTTCCTTTGTTAGGAACAAGTTTGGCTGCCCTGGTTACTCTTGAGTTCGTGTGGCGATGGAATGAATTGCTGTGGCCTCTTATAGTAGCTAGTACGGAAAAATTATTTCCTATAACTGTAGGATTGGCTTCGCTTGTGGACCCGTATTTTATTGAATTTGATCAATATCTTGCCGCTTGTGTAATAGTAGTTACCCCTATACTTATAATGTTTTTATGTCTTCAGAAATTCTTTGTTAAGGGTATTGTTATAACGGGTATGAAATAATGAAAAAGAGGGGATAAATGGTAAATGTCGGTGTTATAGGTTTAGGAAGAGTAGTGAGAAAGTTTCATATTCCGAGTTTATTAAGGATAGAGGAAACCAAAATCAAAGGAATCTGTGCCCGGACAAAGACTGAAGAAAGATTGTCTTTAGCTTCTGATATTGGGGCAAATTTTTACCAGGACTATGAGGAAATGTTTGAGGGGGAAAATTTAAACGCAGTTTATGTTTGCAGCCCAACTATTTTTCATAAGGAAATGACAATAACAGCGTTAAAAAAGGGATATTATGTATTTTGTGAAAAACCTATTGCTATGAATGTTGATGAGGCAGAGGCTATGTGTAATGAAGCTCGTCAGAATTCGCGCATCTTGTTTATTGGCTATAACCGCAGGTTCTCACCAACGTATCAAAAAGTAAAAAAATTCTCCCAAGAGGAA
>CAZQMG010000108.1:0-5326 GCA_964594375.1 uncultured Clostridia bacterium
GAAAGCTCAACCCCTGGCAGTCTCAATCTATGGGGATGACCTTCAAAGCCCGACCATAGTTTTCTTAACTTTACCACCTCTTTTACTGGAAAATAGCCGGCTTCACCCAAAGCTACGTAAAGAGCCGGAGCTTTGTGACCGGCAGACCAGAAAACTCGGTCTCTATCTTCCCAATTGGGATTCTGTGGGTCATGCCTTATTTTTTTGAGATATAAGGCGGCGGCAATGTCCATAACTGACAGGGTTCCCCCTGTATGTCCTGAGCGAGCTGCAGTGAGACTAACCATATTATAAGCTCTCATTTCCCTTGCTTTCTCCACCAACTCTTCCATTGTATAATCCCTTTTTATTTTTCCCGTCTTACAATCCATAATTGGCATTTCAGACTCTCCTTCTGTTATCTTGAAGTATACCCTATCTTTTTTCTCTTAATCTTACGCTACTGGCTTACTCTTCTCTTCGGGAAAACGACTTAAGACTACTGCTTCTTGGTGAAGAAGCACCTTATCTCCCCTGGTTAGTTTATCCTTAGGAGCCTCTGGAGAAATTTTTTCTCCCCGCGGAAGCATAAATATACTAATTTTTCTTCCTTCTTGGGCAAAATTTTTATCAACATAGGCCATTCCGAGCTGAATTCCTTCCACCAGGGCACAACTGGTGACTCTACCAATATACTGACCTCTTTCATCAACGATGGGATCTTCTGATTTTGCCATTTTGATGCCTTTAGATTTCATCTTAAAACGAATAATCTCCATTTTCCTCTGGACTTGTCTTTCCATCAGGCGCTTTCTCCCAACAAAGTAAGGTTTGTGAAGTTTAACAAATGCCCCATAGCCAGCCTCAGTAGGAGTAATATCATATTTGCCAGCTAACTCATGTCCATACAAGGGCAGACCAGCTTCAATTCTGGTTGAATCTCGGGCCCCCAGACCAGCAGGTTTGATCCTAAACTCCTGGCCTTCTTTTAAAAGCAAATCCCAAATAAAAGTAGCATTTTCAGGATGTAGATAAAGCTCATAACCAATAGTTTCTCCCGTGTAACCACTGCGAGAAATTGTTATCTCTATTCCGACCAGCTCAGTCTCTATAAATTCATTTTTTGCAATTCTGGCTAATTTTCTCTTTAGTTCTGGCTCTTTTGTTAGTTTCTGTAATATGGCCGACGAATTAGGGCCCTGGAGAGCCAGATCAACTTTTTGATCCTTTCCCGATGAACTACTCTTTAGATTCTTAAGAACCGCCTTTCCCTCAACTTCTTTATTGGGATAGTCCTGGTCTAGAAGAAATTTTTTGGAATTGACAGCATTAAGCCAGGCCCAGATCTTTTTCTCATTAACAGCATTGACCACCATCATATACCGATTCCGACCTCGGCGATAAATCATCACATCATCGAGGATATTACCGTCGGGAGCGAGAAGGTAAGCGTAATGAGACTGCCCATCTTTTAACCATCGCACATAGTTGGTAGAAACCATATCTAAGAGACTGGCAGCATGCTCACCAGCAATTTCTATCACTCCCATATGGGTTACATCAAAAAGCCCTGCTGCTTCTCTTACTGCCCGATGCTCTTCACTAATACCGGTATAACAAAGCGGCATCTTCCAACCAGCAAAAGTGACAAACCTGGCACCTAGTTTCAAATGCTCCTGATGAAGAGGAGTCTGCCTCACCTTTCTTTTTTCTTCCTTATATTGAAACTCCTCTTTTTTCGCCGCCCAGAATTCTAAGGCTTTATTAATAATCTTTTGTCCGATGAAATAGGGCTTTGATAGATCAAAATAAGAGGGGTGAGCCTTATATAAAGAAAGTGCGAGAGTTTTGAATTGAGGGTCTTCATTGGACGGTAGGCCTGCTTCTGAACGCAGGTGGTCTCTGACCTGAAGCCCGGCTGGTTTGATGTCAAACTCTTTGCCTTGCCTTAAAAGTAGATTCCAGAGCTTAATGGCATCATTGGGATGGACATAAAATTCGAATCCTGAAGAATCTTTGCTATAGCCAATTCGGGAGATAATTGCCTGAATCTGTCCAATCTTTCCTTGCCGGAAATGAAATTTCTTAAGATTGGCTAAGGAGGAGTCTATTTTGCTGAGGATCTTACAAGAATCTGGTCCGTATAAGCCTATTCCCATTCTACATAATCCTTCTTCAATGCTCTCCCCCAGGTCTTCCACTACCACTGGTCCTTCAATTTTGGTAAATATGTCATCCCTGTCAAACATAATATATCCGTCCGAAAGTCCCCGCAACCACGACTTTACCTTTTCAGTGTGGGAGGGGTTAGTCACTATCAAGTAATGATCTCTACCCCTATTATCGGAATCTAAGTAGAGAATAGAAACCTCATCGATAAGTTGAGCTCGCCCACCCAGAAGAAAAGAAGGCAGGAGCTCTCCCGGTCTTAGCCTGGCTATATTATTGCTAGATACCTCTTGTAGAAATGGTTTTGCTCTTTCTCCACTTACTTTGAGCAGTCCTATGTCGCCCAGGTCAAAAATCACAGCGGTCTTCTGAGCTGCCTTAAGTTCATAGTATAGGAATTTCCTTTTTCCCCTCACCTCAATCCTCTCCCCCGAGGGGAGAGGGAAGGGTGAGGGGGTAAGTTCTCCGGTAAAGTTTTGATAATGAAGAGGCATTCTCCAACCGTTAGTTTCGACTAACTTCGCTCCAAGCTTCTGATGCACGGCAAGCAAGCTGGTCTCTTTTAGATAAGGTTTTGCAGAAGGATGGTAATGGGGATAGCCAAGGTTAGCCTCTCGGTCAGGGGCGGAAGTCTCAGCCTTTGCTCTCTGGGCCAGCTCGGCTACTTCTTGCTTCACTTCTTCAAGAGTCTCCAGATCTATCTTTCCTCGGGGAAGATCACCGTTTAGCCCTATATAGCTAAAGGGCTGAATCCTGGTGAGCACCCGGTGAATGAGTTCGGCTAACTTCTCCATCTCCTCTTTTCCTAGCCCTCGCTGAGTAATCCAGGGGGTTCCCAGACGGATGCCGCTGGCGTCGGCGGCTGTCTCATCACCCGGAATGGTATTCTTATTGACCACCAGGCCGCAAAGATCCAGGATGCGAGCAGCTATTTCACCCTTTAGAGAAAAGCCTGTCCTACTTTCCATAGCCCTTAGATCGATTACTAAAAGGTGAGTATTGGTTCCTCCATAGGCTATCTTTAAGCCTCTCCTCTTAAGAGAGGAAGCCAGTACTTTAGCATTTTCCACAATTTTTTCTTGAAGTTTTTTGAACTTCGCGGTCTGGGCAATCTTAAAGGCTACGGCCATCGCGGCAAACTTGTTAACGTGCGGACCACCCTGTTCGCCAGGAAAGACTGCATTATCTATTCTTTGCGCCTTTTCCTCATCAGTAGTCAAGATAACCGCACCCCGTGGTCCACAAAGAGTCTTATGAGTGGTTAAGGTAATTACATCAGCATAACCCACTGGACTCGGATATTGCCCGGCAATTACCAGTCCCGCTGGATGAGCAATATCAGCAAAGAGTATGGCTCCCACAGTGTCAGCAATCTTTTTGAATTTCTGCCAGTCGGGGGCCCAGGGATAGGAGGTATAGCCAGCGATGATCATTTTCGGTTTATGCTCGATGGCCAGTCTCTTGATTATTTCGTAGTTCAACTTTTCTGTTTCTTCATTGACTCCATAGGAAACGACATTGTAGCGTCTGCCCGATCGATTAAACTCGCTGCCATGGGTTAGATGGCCCCCATGAGCCAGAGCCATACCCATAACCGTATCACCAGGTTCAACAAAAGCCTCATAGACAGAGTTATTAGCTGCTGCTCCCGAAAGAGGTTGGACATTGACAAATATTTCATCAGCACTAACTCTTATCGGAGCATGGGGATTCTTATCGGTAGCAAAGCACTCAGCGGCACGCCTCTGAGCCAAAGCTTCAACAAAGTTGACGTACTCGCCTCCCTTGTAAAATCGTCTGTCGGCATAGCGGCGGTAGTGGGCAAGCTGATCATTAAAATCTAACAGCAGAGATTCTTCATCCCTGGTCATCCTTAAGGGAGGATATCCTTCCGCATAGAGATTAGTAAAGACAGAACCTAGAGCCTGCCGGACAGCTTTAGGACAGATGGTTTCTGATGGGATGAGGATAAGCTTCTTTGCTTGTCTGTTTTCCTCAAAACCGATGATAAGATCCGTATCCGGGTCTATTTCAGAAAGATTTTCCTCAAGAAGAAAATTTGAAGACTGCTGATCGTCTTTTTCTGAGGAGACCTTCTTGAATGAAAACTCTTTTTTTTTCATAGATAATTCCTGTTACTATAGATACCCACGCCTTTACAGGCGTGGTGCTTAGCGGATT
The DNA here is from genome assembly GCA_964594375.1 of uncultured Clostridia bacterium. GTDB lineage: Bacteria > Aerophobota > Aerophobia > Aerophobales > AE-B3A > AE-B3A. Next base: position 4,330 of record CAZQMG010000108.1, read on the forward strand.
TTCAAGCAGAGCTTGTCCTCCTTCGCAGGAAATTGCTCTCATCCCCACCTTTACAGGCGGGGAGTTCCCGCTAAATTAATAGTATAGGAATTTCCTTTTTCCCCTCACCTCAATCCTCTCCCCACAGGGGGAGAGGGAAGGGAGAGGGGGTAACTTGAGTTGTCTTGAACTTTGTTTTGGTTTTCCTATGAGCTCTTTTGAGTTTTGGTTTTTTGAATTTGGTTTTGAACTTCCTATGAGCTATCAGCTATGAGCTAACTTAATCTGGCATTTTACCTAAGATTTAGATTCAATAGCCTTTTTAATTCTTTTTATCCCTTTTATTATGTTTTCTCTGGAGGTTACATAAGACAATCTAATATATTCCTCTTTTTCCCCTTCATTTCTTTTGCCAAAACAGCTTCTGGCCAATACTGCTACATTTGCCTGGTGTAATAGATATTGTTGAAGTTCCTTTGAGTTATGGAAAGCAAGATTGCGGCAAGCTTCGGTCACATTTGGATATATGTAAAAGGCTCCCTTTGGCTTCAAACATTTAATTCCTTTGATATTATTCAATTCTTGATGAATAAGGTCTCGCCTTCTCTTAAATTCAGCTACCATAGCTCTGGATTCCTCCTGCGGACCATCCAGAGCCTCTACTCCTGCATATTGGGTAAAGGTTGCCGTACAGGAATCAACATTGGTCTCTATTCGGGCGATATATGCAGCCAATTCCTTCTTCATTATCCCAAATCCCAACCGCCAGCCAGTCATAGCATAAGTCTTAGAAAATCCGTCTATCAGAATCGTTCTTTCCTTCATCCCGGCGATAGAAATAATACTTCGGAACTTCCCCTCATAAATAATCTTAGAATAGATCTCGTCGGATAATACCCAGAGGTCAGCCTGGATAGCTATCTCAGCAATAGTTTCTAAATCATCCTGGCTTAAGATACCACCGGTGGGATTCTGAGGAGAATTGATAATAATCATCTTTGTTCTGGGAGTTATCCTC
>CAZQMG010000109.1:0-1603 GCA_964594375.1 uncultured Clostridia bacterium
TGTTAATTAAAATTTAAGAGTGCACTCTTTTTCTATGATTTAAAGTTTAAAAGTGCACTAACCGATCTTTGTCGAAAGAGAACCCGTGTAGTCTTATGTACCTCAATGAACGATCTTAATGAAATGAAAATATCCTCCTAAGAAAGGGACAAGTCTCTCATTATTCGTGACGAAATGACAGGGTGCAGGTTCAAATTCGATACAATAATGGGCATATCACTGCCTCCAGCTAAAAATTGCTGCCTCAATTCAGTGCACTTTTAAATCTTAAGTAGTGCATTTTTAAATTTTAGCTAACAAACCTTAGCACTCTTAGATTTAATTAAGGGATTGCTGCGGATTCTATCATCAAGGCCACAAAAACCTCTGGAGTGTTAATTAAAAATTAAAATCTGAAGTGGTAATCCATCGACCGGATGGGACTATTAGGGATAAAGATAGCTACGGGAAGGACCCTTGCCCGCCAAAAGGTAAAAAGCTCCAGGTTTGTCCACTTCTGTATAAAAGTAAGATATTGACTACTTTTCTTCCCACTAAGAATCTTAGTTTGTCTTCGGATTATCCACCCTAGCAAATTCTTCCCTTTCAGGAAACCTGGACTCACCTTCGGGCAGGTAAAGAAGATAAGGTGCCCGGGTGTTGATTTCCCGGGCAGAGAATTGTCACAAGCACAGAAAGATTGTTGCCATGCGTGAATTTCGCTGGAAATCGACGGAAACTGAATACATTAGACAGAAACCACCAGGAACTAGCTCGACCTAAAAAGCATAAAAAATATCTCCAAGCCTACATTCCAACCATCCTTAGCCGAGCCAACTAATATTGCAGTATGTGGCACGAAAATTGCTTTACATAAAAGGTGAGTAAAGTGACAGAGAGCCTGAGTATCTACTATAGCACCAGCAGGGATGGGAATATAAAAGTGATGATAGACGAGCTCATAGGGAGAAAGAATTCTCCATACTTTAAAAGACGCTTGAGAAGTGAAGTAGCGAGACTAGTTCTAACCTTTGCTTTAGAAAAAGAGGTAAGCAAATACAAGATGAATGAATCCATGGAAAGGTCAGAGGGCTAGTTTTGAAAATAATTTCAGATCGATGGAGGTGAGAAGAATGAAGAGATTAATAGCAGTATGCTTGGCAGTGGTTTTGGTGCTAGGACTAGGAGGTGTAGCTGTAGCTGCTAATAGTGACAGCCACACGGTAACCGTAGAAGTGAGTGCGATCAACGAGCTGGCCATAACTGGTGGAAACCTTACTCTAGCCATTAATAGTGCTACTGCCGGATCGGAGCCCGATAATGCAACGGATAGTACTACATGCGATCTCTTGTGGACCACAAACCAAGCCAGTAAGAAAATCACCGTGGCAACGGGTCTGACGCCGCAGAATTTTACCCTCAAAGTGGTGGCTCAGAATGTCAGTGGGGGGGGCAGTGCTGCCTCCGAGGTCACGCTCAGCACCACAGCCAAAGATCTTGTTACCGCGGTAGCGACGGAAATCGGTAGTTGTGACTTAGCCTACACCGCAAGCGCCACAGCAGCTCAAGGGACAGGAAGCGATATTCACACGGTTACCTACACCATTACGGCTGCTTAATCCTT
>CAZQMG010000109.1:1703-5301 GCA_964594375.1 uncultured Clostridia bacterium
GTTGGCTCATGAGAAGAAAGCCACAGTGGGTGAATCCTATCAGGGCGTCATTTTTATTCGAAATTCTTCTGAAGAGGCGCAGGAGGTAAAGGTCTATCAGACTGATTACCTTTTCTTCTTTGATGGCAGAAGTGTTTTTGGTGAACCTGGCACGATCAAACGCTCCAATGCGAACTGGATCAACTTTAGCCCAAAGCGGCTGACAATCCCAGCGAACGAGGTATCTCAAGTGAACTATATAGTAAACGTACCGGCTGATGCGGCCCTTATTGGTACCTACTGGAGCGTGCTTATGGTAGAAGGAATTCCAGGAAGTTCATCTGAGGCCGTAGGAGAAGAAAAAGAGGGAGCCACATTGGGTATAAGACAGGTCATACGCTACGGCATTCACATGGTTACCCACATTGGCGATACGGGAGTTCGCAGGCTGGAGTTTTTGAAGACAAGACTCCTGAGGGAGGGAGAAAGGAAAATTTTACAGGTAGATATAGAAAACATTGGTGAAAGATTACTGAAATCATTTTTGTGGGCAGAGCTCTATGATGAAGAAGGCAGTCACATTGGAAGGTTTGAGGGTGGAGAGTTTCATATCCGCATATATCCCGGAACTTCCGTCAGATACAGGGTTGACTTAACTCAGGTGCCAGAAGGGAAATATAAGGCACTGGTGGTAGCAGATAGTGGAGGTGAGGACGTCTTTGGGATTACCTACACTTTGGAGTTTGGGAAATGAGGAAGATTCTTCTTGCCATCGGCCTTTGTCTTTTGATTACTACATCCCTTCAGGCTGAAGAACAAGGTATAGAAGTAAGACCGGCAGGAAAAGAACTAATTGAGACCGAACCCAAGAAGATAGTAACTACTGTCTTCTACGTAACCAACAAGACCTTGACGAGGCAAGAATTTACCTCTGAGACAGAGTTTCCTTCGGGATGGGTCCTGATCACCAAAGACTTTCCTTTTGAACTGGGCGCGGGCGAAACTGAGATTAGACTGGTGAGTTTTTTTATTTCCCAAAGAGCCTTAGCCGGTAGATACCAAATTACCTACTCGGTTAAGGGAAGAAATTTTCCTTCTATTAGCGACTTTTGTACTATCCATGTAGTAGTTCTGCCGGTTCGGAAACTGGAGGTAAGATTATTGGAATCTCCACAGTATGTGATCGCCGGGGAGGATTACTCAGTCTCTTTTGTTCTTATCAACGAGAGTAATATAGAGAATACCGTTAGGGTGAAAATTGATAGCGCCGAAAACCTGCCCTTTTTTATCGATACTAAGAACTTCAAGCTTGCTCCTGCTGAATATAGGACACTTAAGGTAGTGGTAAAGACAAGCGCAGAAATAAGAAAATTGTTGAAACACCGCCTCCAGTTAACTGCCCAGATCTCCGAAGACGAAACGATAAAAACTCAAGCCAGCAGTTTTGTAGAGATTATTCCGAGAATAACCGGGGTAGAAGAATACTTTCACCGGATCCCAGGAGAAATAGCTTTCAAGTGGGTAGGCCAAAAGGACGAGGACGAGCAATCTGGATTTCAGACGGAGATCTTTGGAGGAGGAACGCTGGATGAGGAAGGAAAAAAACACATTGAGTTTCTTTTTCGAGAGCCTGACATTCTGGACAAATCAGTCTTTGGGCTGCGTGATGAATACTATTTTACCTATTGGACAAAGGATTGTATGATTCATTTTGGCGATGGCACCTACTCCCTTTCACCTTTAACTGAAAACAATCGCTACGGCAGGGGGGCTAAGGGAAAACTGAATCTAAATGGTCTCGATTTAGGAGCCTATCATACGAAAACACGCTGGCTTGAGCCTGGGGAAGAGCAGACTGCCGGCTACATCGGCTATTCAAACAGTGAGAAGTACAGGGTGGCTCTCAACTATCTCAGCAAGGAGGGAAGTACTAGCAATGAAATCGTAAGCCTATACGGACAATTTAGCCCTTGGCAGAATATTGATGTTGAACTGGAGTACGCCTACGGAAAAAAGAATAAAGGAAATGACACAAAAAGTGATAACGCTTACCTCTTAAGAGTCCAGGGTTTGACAGCCCACCCTTTCCACAGCTGGATTTCTTACTTCTTAAGGTATATTCATGCTGGTTCTAAGTACTCTGGCTACTACAGCGATGTGGATTCTCTCTCAGCCAGCCTAGGGGTTCCTCTTGTAAAGAAAGTCCGATTGAATGCACATTTTCGGCAGGACAAGAACAACCTTGATTTAAACCCTACCCTTCATTCTGCCCCTTTGGAAAGGTATCATCAGTTGGGCTTGGACTATAGACTTGAAACTGATACCAATCTTTATCTTGACTACAGAGAACGTACTCGCAAAGATCTCCTGTCCCAGCCACGATTTGACTATGCGGAAAAAACGTATCGATTAGGCCTAAACCATAACTTTGAAGAATTGACTCTTTCTGCATCTTTCGAATTTGGAGAATCGAGAGACAAGCTGGTTCGCCAAAGTACAAAACTGGAAAGATATACCTTATCTACTTGTTTTAAACCAACCAACGGGCAATCCCACAGCGCTTACCTACAGTATCGTGATGATAGCTATTCTGCTGGGATAAACAGCTCTCTTCAAATAGGTGAGAGAACCTTTTCTCATCTCAATTTTCGAACAAATGATTATCAAGAATCTTATCATGAAAGCCGGGATATTTTGGAGATAGGACTGAGCCATTCATTGCCTAATGAGCATAAGATTTCGGTGCAGGGTCACTACACCTCATATAGAAATTCAGAGAAGAAAGATGAGACTGCTTTAATGATCCAATACACTATTCTCTTCCGGCTACCAGTAAGTCGGAAGAAAAACATCGGCGTGGTTAAGGGATATGTCTATGACGAGGAAACCAAAGAATCAATGCCTGACGTCATTATCAGAGCTAATGGTGCCACTGCGGTAACCGATAGGGATGGCAATTTCACCTTCCCTTCGTTGAAGCCGGGTACCCACTATCTAAATATAGATAGTGGAAGGATCGGCCTGAACCGAATCACAGTTCAAAAAAATCCAATAGAAGTAACCGTTGAAAGTGGAAAGGAGACTCGGATCGAGATAGCAATAACTAAATCTGCTATTCTTTCTGGTCAGATTGTGCTCTATCAATTTGAGAACAACCATAACAATAACCTAGGGCAACAGAAAAGTAGGGATAACAATACAAATCATTATGTTGTTGGAAACGGTAACAATAACAACGGCTTTTTAAACAATGGTGAGACAAAACTGGTTAAAGCCTATGGGTTAGCAAATATCCTCCTAGAACTTACCAATGGGTCGGAAATAAAGCGATGTGTTACCGATAAAAAAGGGTATTTCAGATTTGAAGAAATACGTCCGGGTAAATGGACACTCAAAGCTTACAACGATAATTTACCTGAATATCACTATTTGGAAGAAAATATACTTGTTGTTGAGTTAAAACCTGGTGGGAGAAAAGAGGTTTTGGCAAGGGTATTACCGAAGAAGCGACCCATCCTTATCATAGAAGAAGGTGGGACTTTACTAGAAGAAGAGAAGATCAGTTGAAAGCGGAGCAATACTGCCCATGGTTATTATCCTGATGCTGGCTCTTACCCTG
>CAZQMG010000110.1:0-5299 GCA_964594375.1 uncultured Clostridia bacterium
CCCCATTTTCCTTTCTAGTTTTCAACGTGCTATTAATATTTTCTGATAATAAAAATAGTCCTTTCTTCTCCTTGATACTTTTCTACTTTCCCCAGACCACTTAATTTTTTCTCTAGCCAGGAGAGGTTTACTACTTGATAAGGATCTTTAGAATGAACTTCCTCAAAAAAAGCTAGGTTAAGTTCTACTATAATCACTTTCTCTATGGCTACGCGATTAGCTTCTTCAATAAAATCTTCTCTTTTCTCTGCATCGACATGATGCAAAGTTCCATAACTAACTACGATATCAAAAGCATTATCTGGATAAGAAAGAGCAGTGGCATCTTCTTTTTCAAACCTAATTTTCCTTCTGACTTCTGCCGATGTTTCTGCTTTTGCTTCCTTCAATGCTCTCTCTGAAATATCAATATTAGTAACCTGGCAATTAAAATCTCTAGTAGCAATATTTGCTAGAGGTCCTACTCCTATATCTAGCAAAGTTTTACCTTCCACTTCACCTATTTTCAATACCTCTTCTCTTTGAAAATTCATGGAAAACTAACCTTCTCTCTTATAATTCCCACCGGAGGTGAACATGGCAGTGGTTAATAAAAACTCAGATGCCTTAACTGCTTAGCTACCCCGCCCTCTTCATTTAATTTAAGCCTTATTTATACCAAATGTGGTAGTGGCAATGATTTACAGGCTTTGAAAACTTAAAGGTAGTTTTTATAACCTACAAGCGTATCCTTTGATTGCTCTTTTTAGAGAAGAGATTTCACTACTGTATTCAATGCAGTTCATTTTTAATCATTATAATAATCATTAAGACTTAAATGTTTATAAAGTTTTTTAGCTAAATTCCAATAATAATCAGTATTGACTTCACCTTCGGCATAAGCTTCGTGCCACCTCTCAGGGACAGGCATATCTTTATATAAACTTTCACGTTTGGCTTCAAGCAACATTTTTGGTTTTTTCATAAAATCAGCCCCGCATATAATTTTTCTCTCTGTTTCAGATGATAAACGTTTTAACCATCTAACTCCTTCATAACTCCTCATTAAATGATGGTCAAGAATTAAGGTATCAACCTTTTGTGAAAGCTTCATACCATTATACCAGGCTCTTTCAACTTGATCTTTAGAAAGTTTAGATAAATAAAGAGGTGGCCCACCAGCTAATACTATGTTAGGTTGCCAATATAATATTTGAGAAATAGATTCGTTATTAAGAAGTTGAATATCAGGGGCATGCACAAATACATCATCATCTTCTATTTTAGTCATCATTACTGTTTCTAAATTATTAAATGCTTCTCCGTGAGGTATTGATTTAGAAAAAGTCATCTCTCCTTGCTTTTTTCCTTCTCCTGAGATAAAATCCTTTTTTAAAATAGGAGAAAGAAACTCTGCTCTTTTCTTTTCAACTGGGGAAAGATGTGATGCATCCTTAGTCCATATCCTGACATTTGGATTTAACCCATCTACTCTTTTAATATTAAGCTGATACGGATTCGCATCTACTAAAGGGGTGTGATCACCGTGAAAATGGCTTATTATTATATCAGTAGCTTTCTGCCATCTGTCTGTAATCTTTTTTTGTATTCTCTCATCTATGGCTATTTGAAAAGGATGAGGAAGTAATTTGTGTCTTATATAACCTAAGGCTATACCCGGGTCGATTAGTATTTTACGATTTTTCGTCTCTACAAAACAACTCAAGCCTCTTACCCCCAAGGATTCAGTCCCCAAAATTTCAATTTTCATATTTTCTTTCTCCAAATACAATTGTTCCTAACCTAATCATATTACTTCCTTCTTCTATTGCTACTTTATACGAATTTAACGTTCCCATATTAAAAATAATTCAGAGTTGGATTACTTTACCTGCCCCACCTTCAATATATTTTTGGGGATATAAATTCTTTATTTCTGATTTAAATTGAGTGCAGTGAGTAGCGCAGACTAAATCCAAATCTTTAAGTAAACTAAACTCTCTAAATCCATGCAAGCCACCGATAAGCGCATAAACTTTTCCAAATTGTGATGCAGCTTTAAGGATATTTCCTACTCCAGGATGAGAACATCCTGCAATTACAACTAATCCTTTTTCTGTTTTAACTACCATAGATTGCTCTATCCCTTTAAGTTCACCAGTAGAAAAAACATTTTTATGAATTTTAAGAGGAGCACTAACGCTAATTACTTCCTTTGCTTTAGATAGACTAGAAAATGAAATTGGGATATAAATCTTGACATTTTTATTTACTTTAAGAAAATCTGAAAGTCCGCCAGTATGATCCAAATGGGCATGGGAAATAAAAACTTCACCAATGGATTCAGGATTTATAACAAGTTTTCTCATATTATCAAGAAGTATAGAACCGCTTGTTCCTGTATCGAAAAGAATTCTGGGAGTATTTTCTATTTCAACTAAACAAGAAAATCCCCAATTAGACTTTAAACCTTTTTTATAAACCTCGTTGTCATAAATAATAGTAATTTTCATTTACGTATCCTTTTCTTTTATATAATTTTTGACACTACCTTTAAATAACCTTTAATGCTAAGTTTCTCAAAAACCGATTTGATTCCCTTTTTTTTATTAAACTCACAGGTGTGTCTTCCCTACAACATCTAATTTACCTTTGTTCTTCTCCCTCTCTTAAAACCTACCTATTGTTCTCTTTCTAAGGAAGCTTTAACTTTTTAAAGTTTTGCTCATCAAGCATAAGTTTTTCCCCGTAGTTGGGGACTAACTCAAGGTCAATATGTTTTACCTTCTTTACCGACTCTTCTGCAAGTCTTCTTCTTTCCCTGGATAGGAGTATTTCCTTTGCTCCCTCGGCAGCAGCATTTCCTACTTGTACTATTTTTCTTAGCGGTATTGCAGGTATCAGTCCTATCCTTCTCGCGTTTTTCTTATCAATATAAGAGCCAAAGGAGCCTGCTAGATAGACTCTGTCTAAGTCATCAGTGCTTATTATTCCTGCTTCCTCCAACAGCACCTTTATTCCAAGAGAGATAGCGGCTTTACTCCACATTAAACCATTCTCGCCTTTGATTGCATTTTGAGTTAGCTGAACTTTGTCTGTTATCTTGAATACCTTTTTATTCACAAGATATCCATTTTTATCCATTTCCTTAGCTTTGAGCAACTCTCCTAACAAATCAATTATCCCGGAGCCACAAATTCCCACAGGTTCTGTATTTCCTATAGTCTCCCATCCTATCTCTCCGCTATCTATACTTATTCTCTGAATTGCTCCCCTTAATGCAGGCATGGGTTCTAAAGCTGGTCCTGCTGCACAGGAGGTGGCTATTATATTGTGTTTATATCTTAAAACTATCTCCCCATTTGTCCCGATATCTATGGCTATAGCTGTCAGATTAGATTCATCGAACAACCCCGTGGACAAACAGACAGCTGTGGTGTCTGCTCCTACATGAGACCCTATCAGAGGGGCACCATAAATATTGGCATTTTCATTTATCCTTAAAGAAGAGTTCGGGCCTCTTTTATTTAAAAAAGTAGAACCTCCTTTTAATTCTGTCACTGATTTGAAGGGTTTGACTCCAATACTCTGGACATCTAAGCCAAAGAACATATCCCTCATAGTGCTATTGCCGACCACCACCATTTCATATATTTCATCCTCATCACAGGGCATCGTACTTATTTTTTCATTGATACAAGAAATTAGTTCTTCATAAAGAGCGGCTGGCTTTTCTCTATCATACATTATCCTGCTTATAACATCATTTCCATCGATTATTCTCTGAGGATTCTCAAAGGCCGAGGTAAAAATGAGTTTTCCACTCTCTAAATCCACCAAATGAAGCACAATGGTGGTAGTACCTATATCCGCAGCTATCCCATAAATGTGATTCCGATAACTGTCAATTTCCTTATCACCAAATAAAACTCTGTTACTTTTTTTTGGTTAAAGGGTTTAGTTTTACTTCCTTTTTTCCTTCCCCAGTAGAGATTTGTTCGAGACTGCCTTTATGTGAGAGCCTTATATGTATATCGGCGGAATCATTCTTGATAATAGCCTGGCAAGCTAATCTCTCATTCTCATTTAAGTCGTTCTCAAGTTCTGTTTTCTCGTTTAAAACTTCATATCCCTTCTCAATGAGGATCCTGCACTCCTTGCATATCCCTCGTCCTTTACAGCTGGAGCCTATGGGTATCTTTAACTCCTTTGCATAGTTTAAAATATTTTTTCCCTTGAGAAGGTCTGCTTTCTTATCGAACTGGGGGAAATGAATTTTATATTTTATTTTTTTGCTCCTTAGCAAAGCTTGTTTCATAAATGAAACCTCTACAAAAAACTTTTTCTTTATTATTTATTTTACCCTGCTATTTTATCCCTTTTTGTTTTCTGTTCCCTATATATATTGCACTTCTTGCACATCTTAAATCTTTCCGGGCAGATTTTTTCAACAAGCTCCCAGCAGGGCTCAGTTTTATCCTGATAGGCAGAACACTCCTTCCTTTCTTTCTCAGTGCATCCTTTAATCTGCCAGCAGGGAAGAAGACAAAGAAGACGTTTTATTCCCACAATATTTAACCCTTTTTCATGAATCATCTCCCTTACGCATCTTATCCAGTGAAGATCGTTGTTAGAGAAAAACCTTTTGTTACCTCTTCTTTTAGGGCTAATAAGACCGCGTTTTTCATATAATCTAAGAGTGCGAGGATGGACATTTAAAAGTTCTGCCGCGACACTTATAGGATAAACTGGCCTATCATTCTGCATTGCGTCCTCCTCACAATTTTTGTTTTATTATATAATGTAAATAATTTTTGTCAAGTTTAGTTGCATCAAAAAATATTCTTTGTTATACTTAAAAGACCTTTTCTAAGATTCTCTCAAAAATTAATCCGAGTACAAAAAGCATTATTCCATTCTTATTCTTTTTAAATTTTATAACAAAAATGCGGAGAGGAAGTGGAGGGTCTCTGTGTATCTTCCGCACCATATGACAATATAAAAATATGAATTTGTAGAGAGGAAGGATAATAAAAATGAGGAATAAGAAAGTATGTAGGTGGTATAATGAAACGTCTGGCATGAAAAAAGCTTATGATGAAGACTTGCTAGATAAAAAGTGGATAGAGGAGTATTGTTGGAATGAAGGCGAGGGCTGTGTGAGAAAGAAAAGGTTTGAGGAAGAGGGATACGTATCTCCAGATTATGTGTTACCCGATGGAACTATAGATGAGAACCTTAAGAAATGGGTGCATAAACGAGATGGTTGATTTTTTGTCCCTGCGGTCATCTATCTTTATTGTAGTTACCACCCTCTTTA
>CAZQMG010000111.1:0-5270 GCA_964594375.1 uncultured Clostridia bacterium
CAAACAACTACATCCTCACCACAGAAGAAGTATGACATAATTACTTGAGACTTTTTGACACTTGATGAACTAGAAATTATATGGTCTACCGAAGGATATTTTCTGAAGAAGCCTTATAGGAGCAACCTTAACGAAGCTTCGAGTTGAGGAAAAAGAAAAATATACTGTTTGAGGAGCAAAGCGACGATGCTCTGCCTTTTCTTGAACTTGGGGGGAGCAGGCCGAAGGCCGTTGAGGGGGGATGTTTCCCCCTTCAAAGTCTTTTATATTTTTCCCGAAACGAGAAGCTGAGCAGAAATAATAAGAAGCTACTATACAGCGACGGAAGAAATTGTCCTGAGGTATTTCTTGACAACTGTAAATTTTTACAGTATAATTATGTTGACTGTGACAAAGGTAAAGAATATGAAAAACTCAGTACTTACAAAACGTCAGCAACAGATATTTGAGTTCATTATATCAAGCATAGACAAATTTGGATACCCTCCATCTATTCCAGAAATTCAAAAAGAATTCTCTTTTCAATCTCCCAATGCTGTTCAAGATCACCTTGGAGCACTCGAACGAAAGGGTTATATTTATCGTCGTCCTCATAAATCAAGGGGTATTGAGGTATTAGTTCACACGGTAGAAAAGGAAAATAACAACAATAATGCTACTACAATACCAATAGTAGGAATGGTAGCGGCAGGTACTCCTATTTTTGCCCAGGAGAATATTGAGGGGATGCTTACAGTCGATAAATATCTGGCAAAAAGTCCTAACGGTGTTTTTGCTTTGAGGATTGAAGGTAATAGTATGGTCAATGCTGGTATATTGGATGGAGATTATGTAATAGTTCACCAACAGCGGGATGCAGAAGAAGGAGACATAATAGTTGCATTCATTGAAGATGAAGCAACAGTTAAGAAATTCTATAAAGACAAAAGTTCCAAGAGAGTAATTCTGCAGCCAGCCAATGACAACATGAAACCGATATACGTTGACCCATCTTATGACAAATTTATGATAGTAGGAAAGGTGAAAGGCGTTGTTAGAAAGATGTAGGAGACCTTAATATGCAGACTCTAACTCAAAGAATCAAGGATATTCCTGGGGTGGATAGAGCACGTGAAAAAATGAAATTGGGTGGTCTTGAAAGTCTAAACAATAAAAAGACAATAGGCTATTACGAGAAATGAAGAAGGGAAATGACCTACGAGCAATACTGATAAGAATATCAAAAAATAATTCTAGTTCTGTTTTGAAAGATATTATTAGAAATGCTTCCTATGGTCAAATGGGAATAAATTCTAGTAGATATATAGGATTACAAAAAGAAAGACGCGTTACTAGAATTAAGGAAATTATTTAAAGATAAAGGGTCGAGAGCGATTAAAAGGTATGCTGGTCTATAAAGAATTATTCCGAAAGCCGTAAATCCTGATGGCCAGAAGAATAAAGCAGAAAAGAAAATTGATAATATGAAAAGCCTGAAAGCAGAAATAAAAGATAGCTTGTCAAGCTATGTAGGAGAGCTAACAGAAAGATATATTCAAAATAGTGATTTAAAAGAGAGAAAATCAAGAGGGCAAATTTTCACTCCTAAACAAGTAAGTTCATTTATGGCAGATTTGTTTGATATCAACAAGCAAAATATTGAACTTTTGGATCCTGGTGCTGGTGTAGGAACATTAAGTGTAGCTTTTTGTAGTCGTGTACTGAACTTTGATAAGAAAGTCTCTTTATCGATAGATGCTTATGAAAATGATCCCAACCTATTACCTTTATTGGAGGGAGTTCTTAAGAAATGTAAATTAGAACTAGAAAAGAAAGGGCATGAGGTTAAGTATAGAATTTTTGAGGAAGATTTTATTTTACAAAATTCAAAGCATTCTGATGGATACAGCCTGCCAATTTTTAGAGATAAGTGTGAACTATATGACTTCGTAATTTCTAATCCTCCCTATTATAAATTAAATAAGAATTCACCTCAGTCTATAACGATGAAGGAGTTGATTTCTGGGCAGCCAAATATTTATGCTTTGTTCATGGCTATATCAGCAAGTATGTTAAAACCAGGTGGTGAAATGGTGTTTATTACTCCGAGGAGTTTTTGTTCTGGATTATACTACAAAAAATTTAGAGAGTGGTTTTTGAATAAGGTCCAGATAACAAATATTCATATTTTTGAATCTAGGAAAGATGTTTTTGATGAAGATGATATCCTTCAAGAAAATATAATTATGAAGGTTAGAAAACCGATACAGAAAATAGAAAAGAATAAAGAGATAATTATCAGCACAAGCAAGGATAAACTGTTTAGTAGCTTAAGGGGAGTTGAGGCCGAATATAAAGATGTTATGTATCGCAAAAATGGAGATATTCTCATAAAAATACCCACTTCATCCCTTGATATTAACATCCAATCTATTGTCGAAGCCTGGCCATATACATTGAGAGAGATAGGACTGGAGATTTCTACCGGACCCGTCGTTGCTTTTCGTGCCAAGAAATATTTGTTGCCTAAATTTATGAATGAGAAGAAAACAGCTCCCCTATTGTGGATGCATAACATTCAAGATATGAAAGTCTTATGGCCCTTTGAAAAAAATAATAAGAAGTTAGCTATTCAGATATGTGATAAAACAATGCCGATCATATTACCTGTAAAGAATTATGTATTAGTAAAGCGATTTAGTTCAAAGGAGCAAAAACGCAGATTATGTGCAGGCGTGCTATTGAAATCTGAGTTTAGTTATGAGAACGTAGGCATTGAGAATCACATAAATTACATTTATAGAATCAAGGGCACGTTATGTGTTTATGAAGCTTATGGTATTGCAGCAATATTAAATACATCCATTATTGACAACTTCTTTCGTTCACTTAATGGCAGTACTCAAGTAAATGCTGGAGATATTAGAATCTTACCTTTGCCTTCACTTGAGAATATTAACAGGATAGGAAAATTGGTTAAACAAACCCATCCGAAGATAGGATATGAATTAGATAATATAGTGGCTAGTGTGTTGGGTATTGAGTATACCTCCGTTCGTCCCTCGCTAGGGCTCGGGCTCACTCCACGCTCGCCAGGCCGCTCGCTGGGTGGTAATCAGTAGTTCGATTCGGCTTTGCGTGTTTTGGTAGGTCTGAACGCTAGCAAATCCACCAAAACACTTTGCCTCCTCAACCTCGCAAAAATTCTCTAGAATTCTTTTTTATTTTATATTGGCGGCGGCGAAAGATTTATAAAAGGTGTTTTTGCTCGGTCTCGTCCGCTCCCGATGCGAAGCATCGGGAAAAGCCGAATCTTTCCCGCCCGCCCAGCAGTCACAGTCGGGCGGCTTCAGTCAGCTCCACTGTCTTCCGCAGCGCCCTTTGTGGGCCTGCTTGCCCCAAAGGAAAACTGACTTGATCCTATAGGAAAGTATTAAAAATAGAACTCCTGTTTTCCTTTATTGAACTGGACATGATTTCCCTAATACTATATACTTATTAACAAGTGTATAGAAAGAGGGCATATTTTATGGTTTCTATAGATAGCAAATTTATAAATTTTCTCAAGAAAAAAGGAGGTCTGGCTAGTTATGCGGAGATCATTGACGCTGGTTTCCATAAAGCTATCCTAAAGGCCGTCCTGAATTCTGGTCAAATTCAGAAAATAGATCGCGGACTGTATAGGCTATCAGATGGTTCCACTCTTTCAAGTCCAGATCTTGTTGCTGTTTCGATTAAAATCCCAAAAGGGATAGTATGCCTGCTTTCTGCTCTTGCCTTTCATGAAGCAACAAACGAAATTCCTCATTATGTGGATATAGCCATTCCACGTGGAGCACATGCCAATAAAATGAAATATCCCCCAGTAAGATTTTATCGCTTTGCATCTAATACATGGAAAGCCGGAATTGAAGAACATGAAATCGAAGACCATAAGATTAAAGTTTATAATCTTGCTAAAACGATTGCCGATTGTTTTAAATTTCGAAATAGAATAGGCGCGGATGTAGCTAGAGATGCTCTTAAAGTTGCTGTTACTGAAAAAGATATAAAACCAAAAGAGATCATGCAGTATGCTAAAATTTGTCGTGTTGATAGTATTGTAAAGCCTATATTGGAAGCTATGATATGAAAAAGGATATTAAGAATATAGAAGCTTCTGTTCGTGCCCGACTTCAAAATGAAGCGAGAGCAGGCAATTATAAGGAACAGGGGGAATGATGTCAAAAAGAGGAAAGAATCTAAAAGAAATATCCACGGCAAAGGTTGTTCTGTATAGGAATAAGTTTGAGGTCAGGCTGGAGAAGGAAACAGTGTGGTTGAGTCTTAATGAGATGGCTGGTCTGTTTGAGCGGGATAAATCTGTCATCTCTCGTCATTTACATAACATATTTGAAACCAAGGAGTTAGGCAGAAAATCAGTTGTTGCAAATTTTGCAACAACTGCCGCAGACGGGAAAACCTATAAGGTTAAATATTTTAATCTGGACGCGATTATTTCTGTTGGCTATCGGGTGAATTCGAAACGAGGAACGCATTTTCGCATTTGGGCGACAAGTGTTCTGCGAAAACATCTGGTGGAAGGTTACACAATCAATAAAAAGAGGCTTCAGGCGCAGGCTAATCGGATTCAGAAACTAAGAGAGACTGTCAGCCTTTTGGGGAATGTAGCGCGGATGGAAGGTGTAACGCAGGAGACAAAAGGTATTATTCAGATAATACAGGAATATTCCCGCGCGTTGGAAATTCTTGATGACTTTGACCAACAACGACTTTCTATCCCTAAAGGGACGGAAAAGGCCAAGTTTGAACTTACCTATAAGGAAGCCCGCATGATTATTGATACTATGAGACAAAGATTCAAGGATTCCCCGCTTGTCGGTCAAGAAAAAGATAAGAGTTTTAAAGGCTCCATGGCCGCAATTTATCAGACATTCAAGGGGAAAGATGTTTATCCAACAGTTGAAGAAAAGGCAGCGCATCTATTGTATTTTGTGACCAAGAACCATAGTTTTGTAGATGGCAATAAGCGGATTGCCGCGGCAATTTTTATCTGTTTTTTGCAGAGAAACGGTATCCTTTTGCGTAATGATGGTGCACCTCGTATAGATGAAAATGCCCTTGTGGCATTAACTCTTATGATCGCAGCCAGCAAGCCTCAGGATAAAGATGTTATGATTAAGGTCATTTTAAATTTGTTGGTGTAACTACGGTAGCGGGGAAAATTCTTAAAGGATAAGGTGGACCCCATTGTCAAGACACTAATTTGCCATACTTAAGATACAGTCAAG
>CAZQMG010000112.1:0-5218 GCA_964594375.1 uncultured Clostridia bacterium
CAGAAAAAGACAAGGAGGATAAAAATGCATTATGTCGGAATTGATTGGGCAGATGAAAAACACGACATCTACATTACCAACGATTCAGGAAAAAAGCTAGCCTGCTTCGAGATTTCCAATGATCAGAAAGGGATGCTTAAACTCTTAATTAAGGTCCAAAAACTATCCCAAGATACATCCTCGGTCCTCTTTGCGATGGAGAAAAACTCAGGCCCCTTGGCTGAATTTATCCTCAACCACAACTATATCCTCTACTCGATAAACCCGAAGATAATAGACAGATACCGAGACAGACACAGGGTTTTTCGGAGCAAAGACTGACCCCATAGATGCTATGGGTGCTTGCCCACATCCTCAGGACCGATCGGCACCAGTTTCGCCCCCTTCTTCCTGACAGCGAGCTAGCAAGGAAAATAAAGCTTCTCACCAGAGATAGAGACAACCTGGTCAAGACAAAGACCAGAATCCTCAATAAGCTAAGGGCTAACTTGAAAGAGTACTTTCCAGCAGCATCCAGGGCCTTCAAGAGCTTAGACAAGAGGGAGGTGATCAAGTTCCTTAGAAAGTATCCCACCTATAAAGAGACAGCTCAGATGGGAAGAGAGGAGATGAAGAACTTTTTCCGAGGTTCAGGACACAGTTTCAAGAAGTTAGAGAAGACTCATAGCATCCTTCAGGTTTCCTCAATTCAAGTTCCCCAATTCATTGTGGAGGCTAAAAAAGGTATACCCTGGCTCTTCTGGCCCAGCTTCCTCCCTTAATTGAACAGATCAAGAAATACAAGGAGGAAATCTCACGCCTTCTGGATAAGTATCCAGAGAAGAATATCTTCAGAGGTCTTCCCGGATCGGGTAACACTCTCTCTGCTAGGCTTCTAGGAGAGCTGGGCGATAACAAAGCTTCTATCAAGAACTAAAAGAAGAGTAAATAGACTTCTTAATGACCCGAAGAAAATAGTTATAGGAAAAGAGCATCAACTTAGAGTAAGATTCCCCTCTACCTTCTTTATGCTATCCAGAGAGAATAAAAAGATCTTCCTTATTCCTGCCTGCCCCACATCCATTCAGGCAGGCAGGAAAGATGTAATAAGAAACAGGGAATCGTTTTATTTATATATCCCCACTTCTTTAAATCTTCTTTGCATATTTCTAATGCCATCTTCAGCTGATATATCACCGAGGATTATTTTGCCAGCTTCGGATCTTACAATTGTTTCCCAGTCGGATTTATAGGGCGTCACCATTTCTGGACGCGCATACATTCTTATTATCTCTGCAGCCGCCTCAAATCCTTCCAGCTCACCGAACGGATTTTCCCATTTCAAAGATTTTGGCTGGGGTGCACCGTGATCCATAGCATGAGCTTCACCAATATCGGTGAGGGTATACTTCCCATCAACATCAACCTTGTAATCATGATTAAGTATCCCCAGTGTACTTAAAATGTTTCCCGCGTGTGCATGCCAGAATTCAAGTATTCTAAAGGCCTGATCTTTATGCTTTGAAGATTTTGGAATAATCATCAAACCATCCTCTCCAGCCATCAGCAGCCTTCCTCCAGGACCTTTTGGGGGAACAAGGCCTCTTGCTTTGAAGGGACTGTTAGGATTCTCAGCTTTTACCTGCTGATTAAAGAGACCGACCCATGCAGCCCAGTAAAAAGTCATACCTGCTTTGTCTGTCATAAATAGATTTCGAAAGTTCGAAGACTTATTAGTAACGAAGTTCGGCTCAAGTATCCCTTCTCTGGAAAGTTTTGCAAGCCATTTATATACAGGTATTGCTTCTTCTGTTGCCCAAGGTGCATATAGATTTCCCTCAGCATCTCTCTCAAACCCTCTCATTAAACCATAGGCACCAAAAAGACCTGTGGTCTCATAGAGAGTGTAGCCAATAGCAGCGCCATAGGTATCATCCTTGCCATTTCCATCAGGATCCTGATCAGTAAAGGCTTTTAGAAGGTCATAATACTCATCAAAATCCTGTGGAGCAGCAAATCCAAGTTTTTCCATCCAATCCGCTCTCACAATAGGGAGACATCCCTGCTCAAATTTATTAAATACCCCATAGATCTCCCCATCTGGCTGCCTGATTCGCTCCCACTCAGATAAAGGTATAATCTCTGGATCAGTCAATATCTCCGAGCGCATGATCCTGCCGGTAAGAGGCTCAAACAGCTCCGGATTCTGCTTATACAGTTTTTGAAAAAGCGAGACACCCATATAAATAATATCAATAGGCTCTCCTGTTGCAAGCATAACAGCTACTTTAGTGTTATATTCACTGGACGGTGGCTTAATCATTTTCACTTTAATGCCCGTTAATCTCTCTACCTCCTTGTTAAAGAGAGGTATCTCTGTAGGCTCTCTTCCACCCTGCACAGAAGTTACCCAAACTAACTCTTGTGCATAAACAAGACTCGTTGTGCAAGAGAACAAAACAAACACCAACAAGAGTAACACTTTCCCAGCATTAATAAAATGTTCTGTTTTCATATTCTTTCCTCCGACATTGTTCATTCTTCTGTGGACAGCTCTCGAAAAAGAAAATAATTTTTCAACACTTTCTTTCTTCCAAAGCCCTCCTTTTCCCAAGCTAATAGGCCTATTTATTTTCTTATCTCTCACCTCCCCTCTAGCCTTATTTTTAGCCCTTTCCTCCAAACAAAAGAACCAACCTTATAATTAAGTTATCAGCAAATTAACTAATTTTTCGACAGGATTCTCTGGCTACTAGTTTTGTATCCCAGAATCGGTGTTCTTTTTTTTTAGGCAAACCTTTTTCTCTCGCCCTTTTTATTGACCTAAAAGCTCCCCAAGCAATTTCCTTTGTTGGCTGGGCAATGGTAGTTAATGGGGGATTGCTAATGGAGGAAAGAGATATGTTATCAAAGCCAACTATTGAGTAATTAGAGGGGATGTTCTTGCTATCTTCTTGGACAGCTCGCATAGCACCCAGACCTACCAGATCATTTAAACAAAATACTGCTGTAAACCCATCCCTTGATTTCCTTGCAAGCTCTTTCATTAATTTATAACCATCTTTATAAATAAGCTTCCCTTCCTTAATTAGCTTTTTATCAACCTCTAAGCCATTTTTCTGCAAAGTATCATAATAGCCTTTTAATCTATTTATACTGGATAGAGTATTCATTGAGCCTGTAATGCAGGCTATTTTTTTGTGTCCAAGGTCTATCAAGTGTTGAGTAGCCTGACATCCCCCTAAATAGTTATTGGTAAACATTACGGGAATATTAGCCCCGGGTACATCTCTATCCATTAGAACTATGGGAATCCCCCTTTTTACCAGGTTGTTGAGCTTTATCGCCTTTAAACCCACAGTACTTAGAATTATCCCGTCTACCTTTTGCCTTTCTAGAAGCTCTATATAAGAGAGCTCTCTTGTAATACTGTTTTTAGAACTACAGACTAGCAGTGCGTACTTCTCCCTGTAACAAACCTCCTCGAGTACATAGGCCAATTCCTGATAAAATGGGTTTAGAGCATCAGGCATTACCAGCCCTATTATTCTTGTCCCTCTTCCTCTAAGACTTTGAGCCCTTATATCAGGTCTATAATCAAGCTCCTTAATCGCTCCCAGCACTTTTCCCCTGGTCTCCTCTCGCATATAATCATTAACTTGAGGGCTCAGTACTCGAGAAACGGTACTGATAGACACTCCTGCCTTTCTGGCTACATCTCTAATAGTTACTCTTGTTCTCATATTCTATGGTTGTGCCTTTATTGGACCCAGTTTGAGATAATGATATCAGATAACGTTATCTGATATCATTATCATAATATATCATTTTAAAATTTCGTCAAGGGTCGAAAAAAATTTTTTACGGAACAATTAAAGTCGGGTAGTAGGAGTGGACAGGTCCTATCACCTAAATGCCATGCTGGTCTGACGAAGACCTTGGGCTTAGGTCAACTTCGGGGAGTCCAAATCATTTTATTTCTTAGCCAGAATTCTCCTCTTCTCTAATTTAGCATAGCAAGGAAGCCCATTTTGAGTAGGGATATTAACTTCTCCTTGAATAAGAGGGCGGACGTACTCAATGAATTCCTCAGTTACAAAATTTCCCCTTCTGTTTATCCATCTTAGCGGGACTTTCTTTTCCATATTAGCAACCAGGGAAAGCCTGGCTGCAGAGATTCTTCGCTCATAAACCTTTCCTTTTCCCCTCTTTATGGTAATCATATAGCCACTTTTACCTTCCAGGGCTAACTTGACAGCTTCTTTCCCCACCAAATATGCTTCTTCCATGTCAACCCGGGAGGCAAAATGCACAGCACTCTGCTGACAGATATCCGACTTGATTGTCCTGGTCTTTAGCTTGAGTCGAGACTCTACCAATTCCTTTAGATAACCGGAAATTCCTTCCAACTCAGGATGGCCAAAAGCATCAATAGATACCCCATCCTTCCTGGCACAAACATAATTCCCTTTTTTATCTCGAAGACCCTCACTCACTACAATAAAAACCCCACCAATTTTGTGATAGACCTCTTTTACATCTTTGATGAACTTGTCCAGAGAAAAAGGTATTTCTGGAAAATAAATCAAGTGGGGAGCATCCTCTTTGGACCGCTTAGCCAGGGCACAGGAGCCAGCAAGCCAGCCTGTATTTCTACCTAACGTCTCCAGTATAGTTGCCGATTCCGAACCATAGAGGCTTTCCAGGTGACGTCCCGCCTCCATTACTGAAACTGCTAAATACTTTGCCGCACTGGCAAAACCCGGGCAGTGGTCGGTAAAAACAAGGTCATTGTCTATTGTCTTGGGAATTCCAATGACCTTCAGTTGGTAGTCCATTCTTTTAGCTGCTTCATTTACCTTGTTGGTGGTATCCATAGAATCATTACCCCCAATGTAGAAAAAATACCGAAGATTGTATTTCCTACAAATCTCGATAATCTTTTCAAAATCCTTTTTGGATTCACTCCATGATTTTAAACGATACCTGCAGCTTCCTAATGCCGCCCCGGGAGTAGTTCCTAAGTTATCAATAGCAGAGGTCTTCTCCTTTCTTAAATCAATTAGTTCCTCCTTAAGTAGACCAAGAATTCCGTTTTTGGCCCCGCATATTTCTTCTATTTCTCTGTGCTTTTGAGCTTCCTGGATAACTCCACATAGACTCTGATTAATAACTGCTGTAGGCCCACCTGATTGAGCAACGATACAATTTCCTCTCATTTTGTAACTTCCTTATCGTA
>CAZQMG010000113.1:0-5167 GCA_964594375.1 uncultured Clostridia bacterium
GGATCATTATGTCTTCAATAGAAGATTTCGTAACATCATAAATAAAGAGATAAAAAATGGAAAAAGAACTAATAGCTCGCTGTTCACCACACTCCTGGCAAGACCTAAATTTCAGCAAAATTGCTCTCCTATACCCAGCAATTACCTTCCTTGCTTCACTCGGGATGGAACTGTAGAGAGGACAGGTAAGCCTTTTTCCATACACAACCACCCTTGAATTATTCAAAGCCAGCATTTCTATTTTGGGTACAAGAGATAGGTATATCCTTTCTCAGATTGCCATAACATTTCTCGTTACATTTTATACACCGGATGATCTTGTCCTCTCTTCCCTCTTTAACCTTTTTAGGCCAGTAAGGATCAGCAATAAGTCCTCTTCCAATGGCTACAAGATCGCATTTATTGGAGGATAATGCTCTTTCTCCTTTTTCAGGATCTTCCATTCCTCCCACAGCAATTAGGGGAATTCTCACTACTTTTTTTATCTCAGCAGCGTACTCTATATGAGCATGGCTATTATCAGAACTGGGAGAAATATCTATCACATCCAGTCCCTCTTCCTCTAGTCTGGAACAGAACAGATGACTATCCTCAATAGTGTAGCCCCTATCATTCCAATCAACCGCAGTATGACGATAAAAGAGGAGAAACTCCTCTTTTACTCTTTTTCTTATTGCTCTTAGGCAGCCAAGGCCAAAATTCATCCGTTTTTCTAAGCTTCCTCCAAATCTGTCATCTCGGCGATTCAAAATAGGGGAAAAGAACTGATTGAGAAAATAAGTGTGTGCCCCGTGTATTTCTACTCCATCAAAACAGGCCTTTTGTGCTAAAAAGGAAGAGGTAGCGAACTTTTCTATTATCTTCTCAATTTCCTCTTTAGTTACCTCTCGACTCACCTCTGTTGCTGAGGGAGCAATCATTTCACCATTCTGCAATTCACTGCCCTGGAAAAGCTGAATGATAATGCCTGAGCCTTCTTTATGAACGGTCTTTGAAAGTAATGAAAGAGCTTTGACAAATTCAAGCGAGGAGAATTTATCGATAGAGGTTCCCTCCACTATGATCAGGCCGACGCCTCCTCGGGCCCTTTCCCGGTAGTACTTTCTCGCTCGCAGGGTGCTAATATCCATAACTGTGGCCATAGGTGGCATAACAATCCTGTTCCTTAGTTTTAGCTTTTTAACAGTTAAAGGTCGAAACAGTTTCAAAGCACCCTCCTTGCTATAAAAGAAGCATCTGATGTTTTCAGGTAAAATCTCTCTCTAGCCTATCTGAAAAGAGAGTGTTGTCAAAACCAGGCACCAAACTACATTCCTCCAAAACCAGATTGACAAGTGCTGAGATTTGGCTTAATGTGCTGTCATCCGTTGTTGTAGCGGAATATCATAGATCGGAATCTCTATTTTTTCTTCCAAGTTTTCGAAAAAAGTTCGAATAACGTCCTGCCAGGTGCACCAGACAATCCTATAAATTCTTCTCTTCTACGCTATTTACCTCAATCTGTTTTTCAATTTTTTCCATCTATATGAAACGACATAAATAATTGCGCATCCCTTGTAGCGACTTCATTTATGAAGCCAGAAAATTGGCGGGTTTGATGAATCAAACCTCTACAGATAAGCGAAAATATATAAGACGTTTCATATAATTTAGCGGGGTTGACATTTTCCGCTGGTTTACTATACTTTGATAACAATGAAGGTTTATCTGAAGACTGAACATTGGTAGCATAAGAAGGATTTTTACCTGAGCGTGCAGTTCAGTAATCGTTCACTGTGTCTACTTTGAAAGTTTTCAATAGGACTATTTTAGATAGAACTTGAATAAGGTTGTTCTTTATGAACCTTCAGGTCTTTCGGCCGTGTAAGGACAATGACGGGTGGTTCCCAAGTTGATCCGTAGCCGCATTTGTATCGTTCGTCCAGGATGATCCGGGTTAGAGCTCGTTGAAAAACTCCCATGATAGCCTCATCTCAAGCTGACTATACTAACCAGCTAACCGAGAATAGACGCCTTGCAGGCTAGGCTTCTTCCATTGAATGCTTATTCTCAAGGCAGCTTTCATCCAATTATGCTTAGCCCCAAAACTCTTCCCGTTATTAGCGCTGCCACCCAATAAAACTGAGTAAATATTATTTCCCAAGAACACTGTAGCACTCTACTTTGACCCCAATCCTTTAATTATCCAATAGCTACAAACTGTGGCAAGAAATCGTGACTTCTGATATGAAGAGCGTAGTACTATCCCGTGTTAGACGGGTAGATGCTTACAAAATAGAAGGGGCGGTTCCTGAAGTCTTGAAAGGAGGTGAGAAAGTGGGAAGGGCGCTCTAGTGCAGAAAAAAAGAGAGCCCAGGAAAAGTTGGATATTAAATTCTTTACGGAAGCTTTCAAAAATTCAAATAGAAGGAGAATGAAATGAAAAGACTATTGACGATTGTTGTGCTTATGGCATTTTGTCTTGGTCTCGCTTTTAGCACCGCAAGTTATGGGCTGGAAAAAATTGGTGAGGGAGTAACTATACGCTTTTTCTGCGGAGGACCACCGGGATGTCCTTTTGCTTCCATTGTTTATAATGGAGCAAAACAGGCAGAATATGATTTGGGGTGTAAAGTTGATTATGTATGGTCAGATTGGAGCATGGAAAAAATGATTGCGGACTTCAAAGATGCTGTCGCTGCTCGCCCTGATGGTATTGCCATCATGGGACATCCAGGAGAAGTTGCCTTTGCACCTTTAGTCGATCAAGCTGTTGCCAGAGGAATTATAGTAACCAGCCAGAATACAGACCTTCCTGGTATCGAAAAGAAATATGGTGCAGTGGGCTTTGGTTACGCTGGTCAAGAGTTGTATGCCTCTGGCCTTATGTTAAGTAGACATTGCGTTAAAGTTCTTGACCTGGGAGAGGGAGACAGGGCTCTAGTTTATGGACTTCTGTCACAGCCAACGCGAGGGTTAAGGTCAAAAGGTTGTATAGATGGTTTGGAAGAAGCCGGGGTAACAGTTGATTATATGGAAATCTCAGATGCAGTGAATGCTGATGCACCTTTGGGTACACCGATTATGGCGGGCTACATCTCAGCCAATCCTGACGTCAAATTGATTATAACTGATCACGGAGGACTCACCGCCACCCTACAGACCTACTTGAAATCAGCAGGTGTAAAACCAGGAGAAATAGCGGGCGCAGGATTTGATCTTAATGCAGCAGCAGTAGAGGCTATTAGAAACGGGTATGTTGCAGTTGTGCATGATCAGCAGCCATACCTCCAGGGGTATCTGCCCATTCTTCAAATCTGCTTGACTAAGAAATATGGCTTTGCCGGTCTTCACATTGATACCGGATCTGGTCTGGTAGATGCTTCTAATGTTGAAGCTCTCGCCGCATTAGCTGAGGCAGGAATTAGGTAATCTAGTAAATTGTTTGGTAGTTGACTGAAAAACGAACGCAGCAACTTCTCCATTTTTGAGAAGCTGCTGCGTTCTGAAGAATTGAGAAGATAAATCAGGAGTCTAACCATAAAAAAGCTAAAAAGGGAAAAGGCAAAAACGCTAAAAGATTATCTCAAGCTAAGTGAATTTAAATTGCAGTGGAGTATGTTTGCAGTCTTTGCGATAATACTTATACTATTTATGATTATGGCTCCCAGAGTTTTTCTTGGTTCTAATATTTACTATTCTTTTATGTCCACCATCCCCTTTATGGCTATCCTCGCCTTAGCTTTAACACCTGTAATCATTTGTAAGGAGATAGATCTTTCTTTTGGTTCAATAATGGGATTTTCTGGGTGGGTATTCGTAAGTTTATGTGCCTCAACCGGAAATCCTACTCTGGCTCTGGTGCTCTCTTTGCTTACAGGTCTATTGGCCGGGCTTTTAAATGGTATATTAGTAGTGAAAGTTGGTGTTCCCTCATTAATAATAACTATAGGGACAATGTTTTTCTGGAGAGGATTGATTATGGTCTGCAGTGGAGGAATAGGAAAAACGCTGGTACCTATCAAGGATACAATCCTATTAAAGAGTTTAGTGGGTAGAATAGGAGGTGTTGTTCCAGCTCAGGCGTTGTGGGCTATTGGATTAGCGTTTCTTTTCTGGTTGGTTTTGAATCGACATAAATTTGGTGCTCATATATTTTTTACCGGAGATAATATAGAAAGTGCCAGAATGATGGGTATACCCGTAAATAGAGTAAAGATGCTCGTCTTTGCACAATTAGGATTCTTTGCTGCTTTTGCTGGAATACTGGTTAGTCTGGAAGCGTTATATTTTTGGACCTCGTTGGGAGAAGGATACCTACTCAGAGCAATAGCGGCAGTTTTTCTAGGAGGAACCTCAGTTTTTGGAGGGATGGGGACCATTTTCGGAACCTTCATTGGATGTATTATCATCGGATCTTTAGAGGCTGGAATTATTTCTATAGGGCTTATGGGATTTTGGACTCAGTTAATCTATGGTCTGGTTATAGTTATTTCCGTTGGAATTCATTCGATTTTGAGAAGAAGAAGCTGAATAGTAAGTAGCGTTTAGCGGATAGCGTATAGTGAAGACAAAAGGCAGTAAAAGACAGCGTAGAGCGTATAGCAGATAGAGAATAGGAAAAAGGTCATTATCAGTATGCCGAAGGCAGGAGTCTAATCATAAAAAAGCTAAAAAGGGAAAAAACAAAAACACTAAAACACTATCTCAAACTAAGTGAACTTAAGTTGCAGTGGAGTATATTTGCAGTTCTTGCAGCACTATTTGCATTGTTTATTATTGGAGATCCCGGAACTTTTCTTGCTGCCGATATTTACTATTCTTTTATGTCCACTATCCCCTTTATGGCTATCATGGCTTTAGCTTTAACACCCGTAATTATCTGTAAAGAGATAGACCTTTCCTTTCCTTCAATAATGGGATTTTCTGCCTGGGTATTTTTGGCCATATTTACCTTAACCGGAAATATTATCCTGGCTTTAGTGGGCTCTTTGATTACAGGTCTACTGGCCGGACTTTTAAATGGTATATTAGTGGTGAAAGTTGGTATTCCTTCATTAATAGTAACTATAGGGACGATGTTTTTCTGGAGAGGATTGGTTATGGTTTTGAGCAAAGCACAGGGAGGATCGCTAGTTCCTGCCAGAGACACAATCTTATTTAAGAGTTTAGTAGGTAGAATAGGAGG
>CAZQMG010000114.1:0-5161 GCA_964594375.1 uncultured Clostridia bacterium
ATAAATGAAGTCGCTACAAGGGATGCGCAATTATTTATGTCGTTTCATATAGCTATGTGTTCCCTTTGGGGTTCAAAAGAGGGGGAGATTGACTGGCCTTAATGTGTTCGCTCTGGAAAATGGCACAGAAATTGCTGGCTTGAGTAGAAAAAGAAACAGAGGCTAGTTAATGGAAAAGAGGCGAAAAAGAATCCTTCTGGTGGATGATGAGGCTAACGTAAGAAACGTTTTCTCGGATGTTCTGAGTAGGGAAAGCTATATAGTAAAGGGAGTAGAAAATGGCCCTGAAGCTATAAGAGCAATAAAAGAGGAAACATTTGATCTGGCCTTGGTTGATCTTAGAATGCCCTGCATGGATGGAATTGAGGTTTTAGAAAATATTAAAAAGATAAAGCCACATATCCCGGTCATTATTTATACTGGATATGGTTCAGTAACTAGTGCGGTGGAGTCTATGAGGAAAAAAGCGGCTGATTATCTTAATAAACCATTTTCTCCTGAAGAGCTAAAGTCAAGTATTAGAAAAGCTCTGGGAGGGGAAGAGAGGCAAAATTCAGTTTTGTTTCCTTTTCCTTAATTTAAGAAAAACAAGACGAAGATATGCCTGAGAAAGAAGAGAGCTTTGAACTTTATCGGTATTGGCAGATTTTATGGCGACATAAATGAATCGTTCTTCTAGCGGTAATTGTTGTTTTTGCAGGCACGGTAGTTTTTACCTCTCGGCAACCGCCCGTCTATAGCGCATCAAGTAAAGTTCTTATTAGCCCTCCCGCTTATCTTTATCCTTATAGTGGCACAGGACAGCTTTTATCCTCACAGGGCCTACCTTATTCTCAGGACTTACCCTACTACATTAACTATCTGGAAAATTATAAAGTCTGGCTGACCGGTGCGGACATGATGGATAAGATAAGAGAAGAGGTAAAATCCCTTTACCCTAAATTAGAACAAATGCCGTTCAGTGTGAGTGTTAGTGTAATCAGAGATACTAGTATTTTTAATATTGCCATAGAAGCTGGTGATCCTGAGTTGTGTAAAGTGGCAGCTAATGCCAGCGCTCAGGTTTTGATGCAAGAAAACCAGAGGACGTTCGCCATTGGATTAGAAACGGCAAGTGAATTGATGGAAAAGCAAATCCTGTCTCCTCTGGAAGAGTTGAGTAAGCTTAGAGGTGATTCAGAATCCCCAGTCATAGATTCAGGTACTACAGATGATAAAGAGCCAGAAAGTCAATTATGGCAGGCCAGTCAACTGAACAACGTGCGCATTATGGATTACGCTAGAACTCCGACATTTCCTATAAGACCTAACAAAAAGCAGAATGCTGCCTTGGGACTTCTGGTTGGGATTTTCTTGGGAGGTGGTCTGGCCTTCTTTTTAGAATATATAGATACTTCTATTCGTACCATTGGAGATATAGAAAAGTACCTTTCCTGGCCGGTTCTGGGTATTGTTCCCCGTTTTGAACAGACTGTCAAAGGAAAGGCTTCTGATTCAGAGATTCAGCCGGTAGTAAGCAAATTTCCAAAATCAGCCTCTGCTGAGGCCTATCGAACCCTAAGAACCAATATTCTCCTGGCTTTAATCTCTCCTTTTTCTTTTTTGATTTATCCTTCCCTCAAGTTCATAAAACCACTGAGCTTTCTGGTGCTTCCCGCCCTACATCGTTTGTCCCAATTTTAGTAAGCCTCCCTATCTCCTTCAGCGTATATCCATACCAGAGATGGGCTACATGTATCCTTTCGTCACCAGACCTGACCCCTGGTGTTTTGCCCCCTGACTTTTGACTTCAAGGTGGAAGGATAGCGACTACTTTCTATCTTCGTCTAAAAAACTTCTGGGAGCTCCTATTCCCGACTGGGTACTCAAAGCTCTTGCCCCAAACCTTCTCAAAAGACACCTATTGAATATTCTACTCGTCAAGAGTGGGTTTTTAACTAAATGCCTAACCCATTCTGTACCCTCTCGATATCTTCTTCAGGTACTGATGTTGGATAAAATGATCAATACACTCTCTTTGCTCTGGAAGGCAGTCTTTCCTCCTCTTGAGTGGCTTATGGTCTATTATGACCGTCCTAGAGCGAAAAAGCTATATCTATCTCACCTTATTAACCTTTCCACAATTCTTCTAGCCGGGACAAGAGATTTCCTCAGAGTTTTGGCCAAGAAGTAAAATCCTCCTTTTCCGCTAATGGAGCGTTAAGTTGACATCTGCACATAGTAGTGTAAAATAATTTGTAGTAACAACCTGTCTTGTCCACAATCTTATCCTCCTTGCCTATAATCAAGATCACTATTCTATGCCTGAGCTCAAATTGTATCCTCTAGCGAGAAAGTTTAAGAAAAGAAAAAATTTGGGGAATTAATGAATCTAGATAAGAAAAGTATTAAGAGAGAACTTCTAAATCTCAAGAGAATAGGGAATAGATGGGAAAGACGGCTTTTTTTTGCCGCTATTATTTCAGAATTTTTACAAAAGAACCATCGAGTGGATCTGGTAGTAGTGGGAGGAAACGCTGTGGAGTTTTATACTTTAGGCAGTTATTCCACTGAGGATATAGATATAGTGGTAACTAATTTCGGCATTGTAGAGAACCTTCTTCAATATCTTGACTTTGAGAAAATAAATAGAATCTGGTATCGAGAAGACATTGATATCTCGATAGACCTAGTTGGCTCTGAGTTAGCAGGAGACCCCAAGCGGGTAAGCAGAGTGAGCATAAAGGGTAGGACGGTTCAAATAATCGGATTAGAAGACGTTATTGTAGACCGTCTAAATGCTTTCATACATTGGAAATCAGAACAGGATGGACTTTGGGCTCAGGAAATAGTGGCCATTCACCAGGGAGATATTGACTGGAAATACCTGGAGCAGAGGTGCAAAAAAGAGCAAGTTATCTCTGCTTTGGAGGAAATAAAAAAGAAAATAAAGCCAGAAAATGAGAAAATATAAATTTGAAGAATATATCAAAAATAGACCAAAGTTTACCAGGATTAGATTAAAGCTTAAGGGGTCTCAGCGTGCTTTCCGAAAATACCCACGAGATAGGGATGAAGAAAGGGCACTTATTCAGTTAGCCCGGGCGAGATGGGAAAGGTGGCTGGAGGAAGGAAAAATAAAAAAACTGAAAGAAAGAAGATACACAGTTAAACCGGAATAATAACCCCCCTACAATCTCTCAAGTAAAAAGTCTAATAGTGGGTTAAGCTCTCCTCTTTTTTAGCTTTTCTTACTCCCATCTTAAAAGCATAAATGCTTAAAGGGAGTAAAACTACTGAGAATAAAACCAGCATCAGTATGTCAAAGCTTAGTGCCTGAAAAGAGTAGCTTTGTAGGAGTGCATGGCGTATAGCCCTGAGGGAATAGGTAATGGGCAATAAACAGGATATCTTCTGGAGCCAGTCTGGCAGTATGGTGATGGGAAAGAGTACTCCTTCTAAAAGAGTGAAGGAACTGTCAATTATCCAGTTTAGGGGGTTGCCCCGTTTAAAAACCATAATGAAACTGGCCGATATAATGCCCAGGCTACTAAAGGCAAGTATGGTTAAAATGAGAATCAATAAGGCTGCTGGGATATTGGGTCTGCTCATATTCACCCCGAAAAAAAATACTCCCAGTAAAATATAAGCCAAAACTCTGATGGAAGTCAAAAGAAACTGCCAGAGTGAAGAAAAGAGGTCAATAGTATGAACTCGGGTGGGAGTAATCAGCATAGCCTCAAGAGTTCCCAGCATCTGTCCTTCCCGGATGATGCCGGCAAAGCTAGTCAGGCCTACTCCTAAGTAGTCAGAAAAAGCAATTCCGATTAAGACGAAAGAAAAGTAGTCTCCCCCATAGGACTCAAGATAGGGTGTAGCTGCCCTGCCAAACAACTTGGCAATGAAGTAAAAGGTCACTACGGAAAAGAAGATGCCAAAGAACTGAAAAAAAAGGAAAGACGGTAACTAGCAGCAACAGAGAAATCTCTTTTTACAAAAGCTGCCATCTTCTGCCAAATCACAGCGATACTTCTAATTTGGAAAGGATGATATCTTTAGGCATGGCTTCTCTCCTTAATTACATGGGCAAAGACATCTTCCAGAGGAACTTCAAAATGATTACAATCAAGGATGCTGACTCCCGCCCTGACTAAAGTTTCAATAAGTAAAGGTAGGGTGCTCTCGTGTTTAAGGAGATGGACTTCCAGAGTAGAAATAGAAGAATTGGTCGGCTCAGGGCCATGGGAAAGGCGAACTATCCCTTTCTGATTCTTTATCTCCTTCAGGATTTCAGTCTTTAAATATCGAACTTTCAGGATATATCTATCTTCTTTAGTTACACTTTTTCTGATTTGAGAGGGTGTCCCCTGGCAGACAATCCTTCCTGCCTCAATAATATCCAGATGATCGCAGATATCTTCCGCCTCTTCAAGGTTATGGGTGGTTAAGAAGACAGTCTTTCCTTGCTCTTTTACTAATTTTTCCCGTATAAGCTTCCTTATGTTTTGGGCAGCGATAGTTTTCCTCTGGAGAGGATGAAGAACGATTTGTCTTAACCTTCTTCTTTGGATAAATCTTTTAGTTAGACCTGTAGTTTCAATGGCGTAGGCCATTAACTGTCTCCTTATCTCAAAGAGGAGTTATTTCTTTTCTTTTTGATGCTGGGAATTTCAGCAAGTTCCGCTGCTCTAAATTATAACGAACCGCTGCATATCTGTCAATTTCAGCATTAGCCAATCATGCTATTTACATTCTTTGAAAATTTGCTATACTTTGAGAGTATTCAATATTTCTTAATAAAAGGAGGCATAGAATGTACCGAGCAGTGTTAAAAGCATTAGGTTATTTTATGGGAGTAGTTGGTGGGATAAGTCTGGTAATGGGGGTTATATTGCTATTAGCTAAAGGCGCTGGGGGAGCCATTATGTTCAATATTGTGCCGGTTTCTTACATACACTTTGCCGAGGCTTGTTTCTTATTTGCTATTGCCCTTGGGATAGCTGCCGTATTAGAGGAAAAGAAAAAATAGGCAAAGCAAGCCAGACGAGTGCTAAAAAGAGAGTTTTATTGAGTAATCTACCCTGCCAGACTTAATTTTTCAGGGCAGGGGCCCATAGCTCAGTCGGTAGAGCAGCGGACTCATAATCCGTAGGTCGGAGGTTCGAGTCCTCCTGGGCCCACC
>CAZQMG010000115.1:0-5113 GCA_964594375.1 uncultured Clostridia bacterium
TGTCCTTCGGTGCTGCTATGAGTTCCTATATGCTTCGAGAAACCCATTTTTGAACTCTGCATAACTATTCTTTTTTATAGCCTCACCTGCTTCTTTCATCAAACGAGCCAAAAAATAGATATTATGATAACTGGTAAGCCGCATACCTAAAATTTCCCTTGCCCAGAGAAGATGCCTTAAATAGGCTCGCGAATAATTCCTACAAGTATAACAATCACACTCCACATCCAGAGGATTGGAATCCTCCTTGTATTCAGCATTTC
The DNA here is from genome assembly GCA_964594375.1 of uncultured Clostridia bacterium. Taxonomy (GTDB): domain Bacteria; phylum Aerophobota; class Aerophobia; order Aerophobales; family AE-B3A; genus AE-B3A. The sequence continues at coordinate 264 of CAZQMG010000115.1, forward strand.
TGAGAGATATCTGCCCTTTTCTAGTAAAAATTCCACCATTTCTAGCTATTCTAGTGGGAAGAGCGCAATCAAATATGTCTATGCCCAGAGAAACACTATCTAGAAGCTCTCCTGGTGTCCCAATTCCCATTAGATAACGAGGCTTACCGGAAGGAAGACAGCCAGTGGTAAACTCAATTAGCTCCTTTCTCAAAGAAGGTGGCTCTCCCACACCCAAGCCTCCCAGAGCATAGCCATCAAAATCCAACTCTACTAGCTCTTCTGCACATCTCTTTCTGAGGTCTTTAAAAGTACTTCCCTGCACTATACCAAATAATCCGCTACTGTTCTTATAGTTGACCAGGGCTTGTTTTGTTCTTCTGGCCCAATTTAAGGTTATGGCTAAAGACTTCTCTGCCTGTAAGTGTGTAATTGGATAAGAAGTACACTCATCAAGAACCATTATCAAGTCTGCTCCCAGGGCAAACTGAATTTTGAGAACATCTTCCGGAGTCAAAAAATGCTCAGAGCCATCAATATGTGACTTGAATCTTACTCCTTCCTGGCTTGATTTCTGCAAAGAAGAAATACTAAAAATCTGATACCCTCCACTATCGGTAATTATCGCTCCCTGCCAATTCATAAATGAATGTAATCCTCCCAATTTGGCAATGGTTTGATAACCTGGACGAAGATAGAGATGATAAGCATTACAGAGAATAATTCCTATTCCCATCTCTCTCAAATCTTCCGGCGAGATACCTTTGATAGCTCCTTGAGTGCCCACAGGCATAAAGGTGGGAGTATCAAAAGTACCATGGGCTGTAGAAATCTTTCCCCATCGAGCAGATGTTGAAACATCTTCATCAAGCAGAGTAAATTGCAATCCTTCACCTATTTCGTTGCTCGTTGCTGGTCGCTCGTATCTAGTATAGCGTAAAGCTAAAAACTAAAAGCGAAAAACCATAATTCAAAATTCAAAAGCTGTTTTCTTTCTTTGAATTTCATTTTGAATTTTAGGCTATGGTTTTACATTTTTCGCTCTACGTTTTACGCTATTTAACATACCATATACAGCGGGAAAGTCAAATTATGAGCATGGCGTCTCCAAAGGATAAAAAACGGTACTTCTGCCTTATTGCTTCTTTATAAGCACTTAACAACCGTTCTTTTCCCACAAAAGCGGATACTAGAAGAATAAGAGAAGACTTAGGCATATGAAAGTTGGTAAGAAGAGCTTCTGTTAATTTGAATTCATACCCGGGATAAACAAAGAGATTTGTCCAGCCTTGACCTGGACTAACTTTTCCCCATTGATTGGCTTGTGTTTCTAAAACCCGGGTGGTTGTTGTTCCCACCGTTACTATCTTACCTCCCCTTTGCTTAACCTCATTGATAACTGTTGCAGCATCTTTCCTGATTATGAAATACTCTTCTGGGATGCTATTGTCTTCTACTTCTCTTTCGGGCAATGATCTAAAGCTAGCCCATCCTGTATGCAGAGTAACTTCAACTATTCCTACTCCTTTATTTTTTATTCTTTCTAGTAAAGAGGAAGTGAAGTGAAGGCCAGCGGTAGGAGCAGCCACAGCACCATCTTTACTGGCATAGATGGTCTGGTATCTTTCTCTATCTTGAGGGGTGGGGCCTCTTTTCCTTTTAATATAAGGAGGAAGGGGAATTTCGCCAACTTTAGTCAAAACTTCTTCTGCTTTTCTCTGGGGAGTAAATTTGACCGTAGCTTCTGCTCCCTGCGTTTTACTTACGATCTCCCCTATTATCTCCGCTTGGGGGAAATGGATCTGAGTGCCCTCTTTAATCCTTCTGCCTGGCTTTAATAAACACTCCCATATGCCCCTCCCTTTGTTCTTCAAAAGAAAGATTTCTACCTTTCCTCCGGTTTGATTTTTTCTTCCTTTTAATCTTGCTGGAATTACTCTGGTATTATTCAAAACCAATAAATCCCCTTTCTTTAAGAACTCTATTATCTGATAGAATTTCCTGTGCTCTATCTGTTTTCTATGGCGATGCAATACCAATAAGCGAGAACTATCCCTGGGCATAAGAGGTCTCTGAGCGATAAGCTCTCCAGGTAAATAATAGTCAAAATCGTCCCGTCTCACCTTTACTTCCTTTCATTGGATACCTTAAGACTACCAGGGGAAAACCCGTCGGTCAAGAAGTGTGAAAGATTAAGAAAAATTCCTTTTCGTTTGGACAAAAATGTCCAATCCTGAACAAAGGATACTCAATCTGCCATTATTCTTCGGTGGCAAAGCCCAATCTAAATCCAGGGGAAGACATTGAGTGCAATCTGCTTATATAGAAAGTTCCCAGAACAATTAAAAACTTTTTCTGTTAACCCTTCTTGCAACGTTTCTTGCTTTTTACACATATGGCACAAAATTTGCTGATAATCTATATAAGTTAGTGATCTTTTGCTAAAATCACCTTTTGAGCTTTCAGAATATCCCTGGTGATCTTGCTTTCAAACCTTTACTGGGGAGGTCAACACATATGACCCAGGCAGGAGAGATATGAACAATATTGTCCAGTTTGGACGGGAAAGAATTATTCTCTTCAATAATTCTTTGACAAGTTTAACTTCAGTCCATATAATGTGAGCATCAAATCAGAGAGAATCCATTCTTCCCTCGGCGGGGGGAAGAATCGTTTTTCGTTTTGAGGTAAGAAGAATGGCAAAGATAAATAGAGTAAGTCTGGAGACTGTCCTTTTTAAAGAGAAATTCATTACTGAAAAGGATATAGAAAAAGCTGAACACTACCAGAAGGAAAACGGAGGAAATTTCTCGGAAATTTTTGTTAAACTAGGATTAGTTACTGAAGAGCAGGTAGTAATAGGACTAGCCAAGCAGTTAGGAATCCCTCATATGAAGCTCACCAATTATAAGCTAGACCCTGAAATAATGGAAATCGTTCCTGAGAAAATAATCAGAAGAAACAAGGTAGTCCCCTTGTCTAAATCCGGAAGAACACTCACTGTGGCTACATCTAATCCTCTGGATGTTTTAGTGATTGACGATTTAAAGGCTACCAGCGGTTGTCATATTGAGACTATTGTCTGCACACCTTCTGAAATCGAGCAGGTAATTGGAGATTATTACTCGGTTACTGAAGTTAATAATTCAAAAGAGTCAGGAGCAAAAGAAATAGAAAAAGTAGTTACTGAAAGAGAATCCATAAATCTGGACAAACTGGTAAAACAAGCTGAAGAAGCGCCTATCATCAGAATGGTCAACTTAATCCTTTCTCGAGCTATCAGGGCTAGGGCTAGCGATATCCACATTGAGCCTTTTTCTAAAAAACTACGAGTCAGATATAGAATTGATGGTATTCTTTATCCTATGACTTCCTTCCCCAAAAAAGTGCAAAATGCTATTGTCTCGCGCATAAAAATTCTTTCCGAAATGAACATTGCCGAGCGCCGACTGCCCCAGGATGGTAGATTCCGAGTCAAAGCATATCGCAGAGATATAGATTTTCGTGTCTCCACCATACCTACCAGTTATGGAGAAAAAGTGGTGCTTCGTCTCTTCGACAAAGCTCAACTTATGGGCCTGACTATTGACAAATTAGGACTGGAAAAAAATGTCCTTGAGAAATACCAAAAGGCTATTACTCAACCATACGGAATGATTATTATGACCGGCCCTACCAGTTGTGGGAAATCTACTTCTCTCTACGCAGCCATAGGAGCCCTCAATAGTGAGGACAAGAATATCCTGACCATCGAAGACCCGGTAGAATATGAAGCAGAAGGAATCAATCAAGTTCAAGTCTACGAAGGAATCGGGTTAACTTTTCCCCGTGTTTTGCGTGCTTTTCTCCGCCAGGACCCAAATATAATAATGCTGGGAGAAATGAGAGACAAGGAGACAGCCGATATAGGAATTAAAGCTGCTTTAACCGGACATCTTCTCTTTACTACTCTACACACCAATGATGCACCTAGTGCCATAGCCAGATTAATCAATATGGAAGTAGAGCCTTTCCTTATTACCGGTGCCGTCACCTTCGTAGGAGCACAGAGATTGATGCGAAAAATATGCAGACATTGCGCTGTCAAAGACAAACCTTCTCCCGCTCTGTTGAAGGAACTAGGCATAGAAAATAAAGACCAAAGAAAATCACCCTTATTCAAAGCAGAAGGTTGTTCTATTTGTAACAATACCGGCTATATGGGAAGAATGGCCGTTATGGAAGCGCTAGAAGTTGATAGTGACATCCGGGAGTTGATTTTAGAGAAAGCTTCTAGCAATAAAATCAGAAAAGTTGCTATTGCCAAGGGAATGGTCCCCTTAAAAGAAAACGCCCTGGCCAAAGTGCTCCGAGGAGAAACTACCCTGGAAGAGTTTGCTAGATTAACCGGTGGTTTATGAACGAAAGAAAAGAAGAATGATTAGCTACCATTACCTCGCTTTGAACCGACAAGGAAGAAAAATAAAGGGAATAATAGAAGCAAATAGCACCAAAGAAGCTTTTGCTCAATTAAGACCCAGAGGTTTAACGATTATTTCTCTTGAGAAGAAACATGGTCTGTCCAGTTTCTCAAGGGAAAAGTCAACCCACGCTGGAAAGCTCTTTGCGTTTCGGGTAAAAAATAAAGAAATAATTATTTTCCTTCGTCAATTTGCTACCCTTATTATTGGCGGGATTCCTGTAGTACAAGCATTAGATGTTATGATACGTCAAACTAACCATCCTATTTTAAAAGAAGGGATTGTCCAGGTAAAAAAAGATGTAGAAGCAGGAATGCCTCTATCGGAAGCTATGGCCAAGCATCCGAAAATCTTCTCTTCTTTCATTCACAATATGGTAAAAGCTGGAGAAGCAGGAGGTGTTCTTAATAT
>CAZQMG010000116.1:0-5092 GCA_964594375.1 uncultured Clostridia bacterium
GGATAATTGGAGGTATCACGCCGATGATATCTACAGGATAGGAGGATATGTTTCTGATGAAGATCTTGCCCAAATTCTGGCTAAGAGTTCTGGGGAGGCTTTTGAGTATCTGGACAGTTTAGGAGTTCCCTGGGTGAAGAAAAAAGGTAGGCCCGAGCAGTTCGTTACCGATGGCTCCCAGTATGCCCGAGCCTGCTACACTGGTCCTTACACAGCCAACCACATTGAAGAGGCTCTAATAGAAAGAATAAGGAGTCGGCCGGTTAAGATATTGGAAGATATTATGGTAGTTGATTTAATATTCTCTCCTTCTAAAGATAGAGTGATAGGAGCATTTGGATTAAACAAAAAAAAGGAAATAGTTTTATTTAAGACTAAGGCAACTATTTTAGCTACGGGAGGGGCAGGAGAGACTTTTGGAATTAATGTTTATCCTGAAGGAATGACTGGAGATGGCTATGCCATGGCTTACAGGGCAGGAGCAGAGTTAGTTAACATGGAGTTTATTCAAATAGGACTTTCCTCAGTGAAGACAAAACTGGCCTGTTCTGGGAGTATGATGCGAGCTCTACCCAGACTAATCAATGACGAGGGAAAAGAGTTTCTTGCCGACTATTTTCCTCAAAAAGCTAGCTCAAAGGAAGTTTATCTTACTCTTTTTCAAAAAGGGGCAAGCTGGCCAGTATCTTTTGAGCACAAATCCCATTTAATAGATATTGCTGTTTTCAAGGAATCAAGAAAAGGTAAAAAGGTTTATCTGGATTATAGCCGTAATCCAGAAGGTTTAAAATGGGAGAAGTTGAGCGAGATAACGAATTGGTATAAAGGGGTAAAGGGAGTTAATTTATTAAAGAAAAAGAGACTTAAGAGCAGCCCCTTATTGAGATTACAAAAGATAAATCCACAGGCAGTATCCTGGCTTCAAGAAAGAGGGATAGATTTAATAAAAGGAGACAAGATAGAAATAGCTCCCTCTGCTCAGCACTTTCAGGGAGGAGTGAAAATAGGAAAAGAAGGACAAACAACGCTTAAAGGATTATATGCAGCAGGAGAATGTGCTGGAGGACAGCATGGAGCAAATAGGCCAGGAGGAAATGCTTTATTAGACTCGCAGGTATTTGGCAAAATTGCTGGAGATTGTGCTTTAAAAGAAGCACAGAGAATGAAAAACTCTCTTGATATAGATTCCTCGTCCATAAAAGACATGGAGAATAGAATAAGGAAATTGAAAGAGAAGAGAAAGAGGAAAAGTGCCTCTTTAATGCGAGAAGAAATTCAGAAAATAACTTCGAGTTTCGTTAGCATAGTGAGGACAGGAGAGGGTTTGAAAAAAGGAATAAAGAGACTAGACAAATTAGAAAAAGAAGGCTTATACAGTGAGGGAGAAAATTTTGTTTTTGCCCTGGAGACTCTTAATATGCTAAAGGTAGCTCAAATGGTTATCGGCGCAGCAAAGATACGCAAAGAGAGCCGCGGGCCCCATTTATATTTTAGTAGTTTTAATGATTCTGAGCCTTTACCCAGAAATGATGAATTGTGGTGCAGATATATAGTCATTGTAAAAAAAGGGGAGGGGAGGTTCGAGATAAGAGGGCCCGTAAGATTATGAGCAACGCAAGCAAGAGAGCAAACTCAAAGAGATCGCCACGCCTGCCGTTGGCAGGCTCGCAATGACAAGCAAGCTCTTGAGCTACTTTTTTCTACTCTACAGTGACGCTTTTGGCCAGATTTCTGGGTTGATCTACATGACAGCCTCTTTTTATGGCAATGTGGTAGGCTAAGAGTTGTAGGGGAAGGGCAGCCAAAATAGGGGAGAATTCTTCCCTGATAGGAGGGATAAAGAGGCAGTGGTCAGCATACTTTTTGATTTCCTCGTCTCCCTGAGTGGCAACAGCGATAATTTTCCCTTTTCTTGCTTTTACCTCCTGAATATTACTGACCATTTTTTTATAAACCGAATCTCTAGGGGCTATACACACTACAGGCATTCTCTCATCTACCAGGGCAAGAGGTCCGTGTTTCATTTCTCCGGCAGCGTACCCTTCGGCATGAATATAGGAAATTTCTTTAAGTTTTAAAGCTCCTTCCAGAGCAGTGGGATAATTAAAACTTCTTCCCAGAAAAAGGAAATTCTGTGCCTGATAGTATTGGTCAGCACATTCGTAGATGCTCTTTTGATTGTCGAGAAGTTCATTCATATAAGAGGGTATTCTTTCTAATTCCCCTATCATCTCTCTTGCCTTTTTTAGAGAAAGGGATTTTCTCAATACTCCCCATTTGATAGTAAGAAGAAAAAGAGCTAAAAGCTCGGCAGTATAGGCCTTGGTGGAAGCTACCCCTATCTCGGGACCGGCATAGACATAGATTACTCCTTCTGATTCTCGCGCGATAGTACTTTCTATGCTATTACACAGAGATAGCACCTGAAGAAATTTACTTTTGGCTAATCTAATCCCGGCTAGAGTATCGGCAGTCTCGCCTGATTGGGAAATAGCCATAACTAAGGTATCTCCTCCCGCTACCGGGTTACGATATCTGAATTCAGAGGAAATATCTACTTCTGTATGAACGCGTAAGTGATTTTCAAAAAGGTATTTACCTACTAATCCTGCATGCCAGGAGGTACCACAAGCCTGAATAATGATGCGATCAATCTTAGCCAGTTTCTTATCACTGATATTGATATTCTCAAAATAAATCTTTTCTCGATTTCGGGAAATTCTTCGTTGTAAGACATCTCGAATAATAGCAGGCTGTTCATGGATTTCCTTGAGCATAAAATGGCGGTAGCCATCTTTTTTAGGACCACGGAAGACTTCCCATTTTAATTGCCTCACTATTTTTTTTATTGGGCTACCTTGCCGGTCGTATATTTTTATCTGATTTTTAGTTATTAATCCGACCTGTCCGTCTTCTAAAAATATCATTTTTGAGGTTAGGTTTAGTATGGCTGAAACATCTGAAGCCAGGAAGTTTTCCCCTTTACCGACCCCAATTATCAAAGGACTCTCCCATCTAGAAATGATTATTTTATCAGGGTCTTTTCTGCTTATTATAGCCAGAGCATAGCTTCCCCTTAGTAATTTTAGAGTTTTTTGAACTGCTGAAAGAAGATCATTCTTCAGGTATTTTTCTACCAGGTGGGCAATAATTTCTGTATCTGTGTCTGTGGTAAAGGTATGTCCTTCTTGAATTAGCTGTTGTTGTAGTTCTTGGTAGTTCTCAATAATTCCATTATGTACTATTGCCAGGTCATTGTAGCAGTCAGTGTGAGGGTGGGCGTTTTTGTTAGTAGGTTCTCCGTGAGTAGCCCAGCGAGTATGCCCAATTCCCAGCTCTCCTCCCAGAGGCTCTTCTTTTAGTATTTGCTTTAAGAGCTGAATCTTACCAGCCTGTTTCTTTATCTTTAATTTTCCTTTGTTGAGAGTAGCAATGCCTGCAGAATCATAGCCTCTGTATTCTAATCTTTCTAAACCGGCTATGAGTAAAGAGTCCACGAACTTATTGCCTATATAGCCTACAATTCCGCACATTTCTATTTTCTCCTTTCTCTTTGTTACTCAATGCTCGATATCAGATACTCGTTTCCCCTCACCCTATCCCTCTCCCCACAGGGAGAGGGCACCACTCACTACTCACCACCTTGTATAGGATGATTTATTCTATACGCTACCCGCTATACGCTTTCTTTCGCCAAAGCGCCTTCTTATACATTCCTATTACATCTTCTAGAGTAGCCTGGCGCGGATTGTTGGCCAGTTTCCTCTTGTCTTGCATAATTTCTTGAGCAAAATCCTCAATTGTTCGTTCTTTTATTTTTTCTATCTTCAAGTTTTGTAGTAGAGCGAGTTGGCAGATGAAGTCCTTAATAGTCGTAACTACCTTTTCAGCTGCTTTTTTTATGGTCATATTTTCCATATTCTCTCCTAGGCATTCGCCGAGCAGGGTCAACTTAGGATGGCCTTCTTTAAGATTAAACTCACAAACTGAAGGCAGGAGAAGAGCACAGGCTTTTCCATGGGAAAGCCCCAGGTCTGTAGTCAATCTGTATGACATAGCGTGAACTAGGATAGTTCCTGTTTGAGCAATCGCCATTCCGGCAAGAAGAGAAGCATAGAGAACCTGAGAACGAATATTTATTTCCTTTGGATTTTCCATTGCTTTTGGCAGGTAGTTAAAGAGAAGTTTCATTGCTTCCGATGCCAATACGTCACTAAGAGGATAAGACCTGTTCGACAGATAACTTTCCAGAGCATGAGAGAAAGCGTCTATTCCTGTGTCGGCAGTGATGGAGGCTGGTAGGGATAAAGTAAGTTCTGGGTCGGCTATGGCCATTTTAGGAAAAAGGGAAGAGTCAGCAACGATTTTCTTTCGAATACATCGGTTTTCTCGATGGGTAAATACAGCATAAGGAGTAACCTCGCTTCCTGCGCCTGCTGTAGTGGGGATGGCTACTACAGGAAGAGGGTTCTTTTTTATTCTATTTCTTCCAAAATAATCGACAAGGGAACCCGGATTAGTAGACAATATGGCTATTCCTTTAGCTGCATCCAGAGGACTTCCTCCTCCTAATCCTACTATTACTTCACACTTTTTCTCTTTGGCTAGTTTTGTTCCTTTATTTATGGTTTCCACAGATGGATTGGCTTCTACTCCTTCAAAGATAAACGTTTCTACCTCTGCTCTCTTCAGGGATTTTTCTACTCTTTGTAGAAGTCCTGTTTTTCTAGCCGAGCTTTTTCCGGTGACTATTAAAGCCTTTTTACCCAGTATTTTAGTCTCTTTGCCTACATTTTCTGATGCTTTCTGGCCAAAGTAGACTTTTGTGGGAAGATAGAATTGGAAACATTGCATTTTTCTTCCTTGATGATCTAAAAGGAAATTATATGGCCTACCGAAGGACATTCCTTGAAATCCGTTGCTCGTTGCTAGTCGCTAGTTGCTTGTGTTCCCTCTTTGCGAGGGGAAAAGAAGGAAGTGCGTAAATCGTATTGCGTCAATAGTATTGCTTTGTAGATTTTAAGGTTTTTTCTTACGAGATACGAGCAACGAGCAACTAGCAACGAAATACAGCGACGGAAGAAATTGTCCT
>CAZQMG010000117.1:0-4971 GCA_964594375.1 uncultured Clostridia bacterium
CTGATTGACAGGTCCTCAGATTTTTGCTAGTGTTCCATCATAGAACGGTGCCAAGGAGTTCTTTGGGTCTATTATGATGCGGGCAGAAAATGGCGACCTTGAGCAAATGTGTCATCGTATGACCGACAGAGGTTGGTTTCCATGAATGATTCAATTATTGAGGCTACAGACTTTCGTAAGACCTACGGCGATCTGGTAGCTGTAGACAGCATTAGCTTCGAGGTAAAGCGCCGGGAAATCTTCGGTCTTCTTGGGCCTAACGGAGCGGGAAAGACCAGTACACTGGAAGCTCTGGAAGGACTGCGCCCTCCTGACGGCGGAACTCTCCGGGTAATGGGAATTAACCCCACCTGCCAGCCGCGCAAACTGCGCAAGCTAGTGGGTGTGCAACTACAAACCTCGGGGCTGCCAGACAGTATCCGCGTTAATGAGGCCATGGAGCTATTCTGTGCCTACCATAATGTAGCTTCCAACTATGAGGTACTCAAGCGCCTGGGCCTGCAGGAGAAAATGAGCACGCAATACTATATGCTCTCTGCCGGTCAAAAGAGACGCCTGGCGCTGGCCCTGGCGATAGCCCATAATCCATCTGTGCTCTTTCTGGATGAGCCAACTGCTGGCCTCGATGTTCCCTCCCGCATTGAACTACATAAGCTGATGGGAGAACTGAAAGAGGCGGATACCACCATCATGCTTGCTACACACGATATGGCTGAAGCAGAGAAGCTGGCTGACCGGGTCGCCATTCTATTGCGGGGTAGAATTGCTGCCACAGGTACCCCCCGGGAGTTAACGGCAACCGGATCGGGCCTTACCAAAGTCTCGGTCCGCACCAGTGGCTCCAGCCTTTCCGATCCTGACATCGCCTTTCCCGCCGTCACTCAACATGGCGTCAAAGATGAGTACATTATCTACTACAGTACTGACCCTGGTCCCACAGTCTCAGCCATTATTGCTCACATCAAAGAGCAGAAAGACACCCTGGTAGATCTAAGGGTAGAGCGCCCCTCCCTGGAGGAGCGTTTCTTGGAACTTACAGGTACAAGGAATGCCGAATGAGAGCCTTCATCAATCACTTCTCGTTTGAGTTTCGCACTGGCATTCGTAACAAATCACTCCTCCTACTGAACTATCTTTTTCCATTAGCTTTTTATGCAATGATGGGATTACTGATGGCCGAGCTTAACCCTACGTTTCTGGATACTATGATTCCTGCAATGATCGTCTTTGCAGCCCTATCGAGCATGGTGTTGGGTTTACCCAACCCCATGGTATCCTCCCGCGAAGCTGGCATCTTTCGTAGTTACAAGATAAATGGAATCCCCGCAGTCTCGATCCTCACCATTCCGGCTCTAACAACCGTTGTGCACACGATAGTTGTGGCCGCGATTATTAGCGCCACAGCCACCCGATTTTTTGATGCAGCATCGCCGGTGAACTGGGCCGGTTTCGCCCTGGTCGTTTTGCTTACGGTCTTCACCGTTGCCGGAATAGGTGTGCTGGTTGGGGTGATTTCTTCTGACTCTCATTCCACAGTGCTTTGGTCGCAGCTGATCTTTTTGCCTTCGATGATGCTGGGCGGGCTGATGATTCCTTCCAGCATGTTGCCCGAGGTACTCAGAAAAGTCGGAATGCTACTTCCCAGTACCTATGCTATGCATGCCTTTCAAGGACTCGCCTGGGAAGTAGATACTGGTTTTGATCCACTCTGGTCAGTTATTATCTTACTGGCAAGTGGGATACTGTCTTTTGGCCTTGCCATCTATCTGTTTAGCTGGGACCGACATAACACTACCCGTCGTGCGCATCCTCTCCTGGCTTTCGTGAGTTGGTTGCCCTATATTGTCGGCGCCTTGCTATCGTGAGTAGAGAACTGAATGGAAAACCTGCCAACTGGGTATATCGCCCTCTCAAAGCCCGCTTGACAAGTACTGAGATTTGGCTTAGTCTACGTTTCAAAGGACATTACTACAAGACATGCAAGGGTTCTTTGATCGCCAATATGTGACGAGGAGGAAAGAATGAGAAAGAAAGTCTTCGGTAAAACAAACCTAATGGTTACCCCGGTAGCAATGGGTGGTATTCCCATTATGCGTCTTTCCAAGAAAGAGGCAGTGGATGTGGTTCGGAAGGTGCTCGCTATGGGGGTCAATTTCATAGATACCGCCACCGGATACGGCGATAGCGAGGAAAAGATTGGGGAGGCACTGAAGGAAAGGAGGAGACAAGACATAGTAATTGCTTCCAAATCACCTGCCTCAGATAAAAAGCTATTTCTGGAACATGTGGATTTGAGTTTGAAGCGACTCCAAACTGATTACATTGATATATATCACCTTCATGGAGTGAACTCCGAGGAGAAGATGAAAGAGGTTATGGAACCGGGAGGTGCGTACGAAGGGCTTGAGGAAGCTATTAAAGAAGGAAAAGTTCGATATCCCGCCTTCAGCTCTCACCACATGCCTGAAGCCAAGAAACTGATGCTTACCGAGAAATTCGACGTTGCCCAAATTCCTTTCAACTTCATAGATACCGAGCCAGAGAAGGAAATAATTCCGTTGGCCAGAAAAATGAATTTGGGTTTCATTGCTATGAAGCCTCTGGGAGGAGGCCTTTTGGAAGATGCCACCCTTGCCTTCCGTTATTTGGCTCAGTTTTCAGGTGTAGTGGCTGATCCAGGTATCGAAAAGGCAGAGGAAATGGAGGAGATCCTAGGGGTAATTGAGGATCCTCGGATTCTAAGTTTAGAGGAGAAAAAGAAGATCGAAAGAATCCGAGAGGAACTGGGAAAGGAGTTCTGCCATCGCTGTGATTATTGCCTTCCATGTCCTCAGGACATACCTATAAGTTCAGTTCTTATCGTCAAGAGCGTCGTTAAGCGGATGCCCTGGGAGAACGCTGTTAAGTGGATGGATCCTGCCATGCAAAAGGCTCGAGAATGCACCGAATGTGAGGAATGTCTTGAACGTTGCCCTTATAATTTAGCTATACCGGAGTTGCTCAAGAAAAACATATCCTTGTGGGACGAGCACAAGAGAAGAGCGGGTGAAACTCTCTCTTAGAAGTTTTCGAAAGAAGTTCGAACATCGTCCTGCCAGGCGTACCAATAAATAGCTTATAGCGGATAGCGTTTAGCGTATAGCGTTTCCCCTTTCTTTACACTTTCCTCACTTACCAGTCTTTTAACATATTCTACTGCCTCTTCTTTGGTTTTTATTTCTTCTTTGATTTGTGCTTGCTGGATTTTATCCAAAAGATAAGAAATATAGGGACTGGGAGTGATGTTTAATATCTCCATCAAATCCTCTCCTTTAATAAGGCTAGGGGGATGCAAAATCAAACCTGATTTTTGAAAATATTCTTTCAATATTTGGGTTATGAGTATAACAGAATTTTGCTGATGCAGATGAGTAATAAGAAAGAGTAGGCATATTTCCACCGACTCTTTTCCAGCTCGTATTAAAAATGGGATGGTATCTAGAGTTTTTTCTTTATTTTCCATCATTCTTTCCAAAAAGGGATAGAGTTTTTCTATTCTTTTAATCATTTCTACATCTTTGCGTCCCAGTTTCAACTCTTTCCCTAGCAAAGAAAGGCTATTTTCTTTTTGACGGGGAGAAAAGATAAGTGTGATGAATTTTAATAAATCTCTAGGTACTCTGGTTCCTCTTTCTTCCAACAAATGAGTAGTTAGTTTCTCTTTAAGATGTTTGTCGATTGTTTTCTTATTAAGCAACATATTTTCTAATCTTTTTAGACTCTCCAGATTGGGATTCTTGCCTAATATCTGTTTTAGTAATGTCTTTGCCGCTGAATTCTCCAAATATCCATAAGATAAAGGGTTTTCCAGAAGGAGGAATAGTTCATTTCCGATTCGCTCCTTAGCTACTTCCTTAATAAGAGAAGATTTATCTGCGATAAACTTAGTAATTTTATCCTCGACAGTAAAGTCAAGTTGAGAGGCAAGACGGAAAGCGCGTAGCATGCGCAGAGGGTCATTTTCAAATGAATCCTTCCTTAATAACCTGATTTTCTTATTCATCAAATCTTCCAGTCCTGTTTTGGGGTCTATCAGGAATAGAAAGGGTAAATTGAGAGAATCTAGATCCAGGGCTAGGGAGTTAATGGTGAAGTCACGCTGAAGCAGGTCTTTTTCTAAAGATGGATATTTCTTCAAGCTGAAGTCGATGAATATCCCTTCAGGGAGAGCAACTCTTCTTAAGTTGGGGCCTAAGGCAACTAAACTCCTCCTTCTTCTCTGAGCAAATAGTTCGGCTACCCGGAAGTGAGAATCCTCTGTAATTAAGTCCAGGTCCTTTTTTTCTTTGCCCAAAAGAAGATTACGAAGGCATCCTCCTACCAGCCAAAGTTTTTCTTTTTCTTTTAATTCAATTAGTTCCTTCAGGTGTGGGTCTTTTTGAAGAACGTCTCTTAGAAAGTCCCACTTTAGAGAACTTTCCGATTCTCTTTCCTTACGAATTTTATCTAAAATACCATTGACAAATTTTCCCGAATCGTCCGTTCCATAACGCTTAGCTATTTCTACTGCCTCATTTATGCTGACTATAGGAGGAACATTTTCTAGAAAGAGGAGTTCATAAATGGTCAGTCTTAAGATATTTCGATCTACTGTAGCCATACGGTCCAGAGTCCAGTTTTTGGCGTATTTTTTTATGAGAGAGTTAAGAGGAAGGATAAAATGATGAGTCCCCCGCACCAGTGTTTCGGCAAATTCTCTTACTTCGGGTTTAAATCGGTAACGGGAGAAAATAACCTCTAAGGCTTCTTCTGTTGAGGTTTTTCTTGTCTCTATTTGATAAAGAATTTGAAGAGCAAGCTCTCTGGCCTTGCGGCGGTTTTTCATCCCAGAAACTCTTTTTTCAAGTTAATTACTTATGCGTCAGATGTTGCTAGAGGGCTGGTGAAAAAGTGGTTTTTTGTAGAGGTTTCATTTATGAAACCCGCTTTGCT
>CAZQMG010000118.1:0-4838 GCA_964594375.1 uncultured Clostridia bacterium
AAAATTTTTGTATTGTGAATGGTTTGCAGGTTCTACTCTTCTAGCTGTAAAAGGGCTTTGATACTATCTACTAACTCTCTCAGTTGCCTGACTTCATCCTCAAGCTGCTTTTTCTCCTCCTCCAAGCGAGTTGTTCTTTCTTGAGAGGCTTGACGTTGCGAAACAAGGTCTTCAATCTGCCGAGAAAAACCCCCGTTCTCAGCTTGAAGGATTTGGTTTCTGCTTTCAAGTGCTGAGACTTGAGCAATCAGATTCTCAATTTCTTGGTTAAGCTCAACATTCTCCCTCTCAAGGTCCTGATTCTTTCCTTGTAAAGTTTCCATCTCTTCCATCACAAATGCCACATTCTCATTAGTGGACTCGAGTTTCTTCATCTTTTCCTGTAGATTGAGGATCTCTGCTTCGTATTCCTCCTTTTTTGCTTCTAATTCAGATGAGAGACTGCTGGTTTGCTTAGCGAGATTGCCATTCTGAATCTTGAGCCGCTGGTTGTCTCTCTTAAGGGTCACTACCTCGTTATTTAGATTCTTATGGAGAACCGCGAATCTGATTTCCTCAACCCCAAAGGTAATCACTACGCCAAAGGCTACGATTCCAATGACAATCAAAACTGTCTTAAAGCTCATTCTCCGCCTCCTAATGTGATTTTTCGAAAATCTTTACGAAACCATCGTTGAATTGTGCTACTAAGCCGTTCACGGCTAAGCAATCGACTATGACCTAATAATCTAAGTTGAATGGCTAGCCGAGTTAGACTACATATTTATATATGTATAATGAATTTTACACGAGTGTCAAGAGGGTATTCTTTTATGAAGTTCCCTGATTCTTTCTAATTGTACATTAGAGAAATTTACACCTTAGAAGCCCTACTCTCAACTCCTACTTATTGTTCGTTTCGTCAATCCCCCTAGCAAATTGTAGACTTGATTTACATAATATATTCTGTATAATTACAGCAAAGGTGAATAGAGATGGAACAAAAAAAATACTCTCGAGCTGACCAGAAAAACGAGAAAGATCTTGGCAATCAAGAGCCTTCTTAAAGCTCATTCGGACCATAGAGATTATGTTCTCTTTATCCTGGCGCTACATGGCTCAGAAGAACGAGGGAATTTCTCTTGAAATCATTTAGCAAAAGCTCGGACATACCAGCCCCGAGGTCACCCGAAGGTACATCGGGATAACTCAGGATGAGATCAATGGGGTGGAAGACAGGGTGTGTTTATGAGAGAAACAAATTGGAAAGAAAGGAGGGATTTGTAAATGTCTAAATCGACAAGTTCTAAAACCCATAATTCTCTCTTTCAACGCTATTCTAATAATCCTATTCTTACCCCAATTACTTGGCCTTATCCAGTAAATGCAGTCTTTAACCCGGGAGCTACCGAGCTTCAAGGAGAAACACTCCTGTTAGTTCGCGTTGAAGATATGAGAGGGTTTTCGCATCTCACTATAGCCAAAAGCGAGGATGGTAAGAGAAACTGGCGTATTTCTGATCACCCGGCCCTATCTCCGGACGCGAAAGCAGGGGAAGAACAATATGGTCTTGAAGATCCACGTATTGTCTGGCTTAAGGAAGAGGAAAAGTATGCTATTAGCTATGTTTGTTTTTCCCGAGGAGGCCCTTTAGTCTCTTTAGCCCTGACCAAAGATTTTGAGACCTTTGAACGTGTAGGTGCCTTACTTCCGCCGGAGGATAAAGATGCCTCTTTATTTCCTCTTTGTTTCAAGGGCCGATTTGCTCTCATTCATCGTCCCATCATCAGAGGAGAAGCTCACATCTGGATCGCTTTTTCTCCTGACTTGAAACACTGGGGAGATCATAGAGTGTTAATCCCCATAAGACCGGGATGGTGGGACTCCCATAGGGTAGGTTTGGGAGCCCAACCCATCGAAACCCCTGAAGGATGGCTCATTGTCTACCATGGGGTTAGAGAAGCTGCCTCAGGCAGTATCTACCGGGTTGGACTGGCTTTATTGGATCTGGAGGAGCCATGGAAACTCCGCCTTCGAAGTCAAGAGTGGGTTCTAGGCCCGAGTTCTCCTTACGAGCAGATGGGCGATGTTCCGGGGGTTGTCTTTCCTGGCGGAGCAATTTTGAACGAAGAGACCAAAGTTCTCCGGCTTTATTATGGTGCGGCCGATAAGGTGGTTGCTTTAGCTACAGCTGACCTAAATGAACTTCTTTCCTTTCTGAAGAAAACTTCGGATAAATGATAAAGCCGCCCAAGGCTAGCCATAAGTATTCTTAACCGATACAGGCCGGACGTATGGCTTTGAGTCTCGGACATCAGACTGGCCAGTCATCGACAACTGTTACTTCCTAAACATAGGGCTTCTCAAGGGAGTGCCGCACGAATCAGTTCATTCAGGGAGAATGTCCTCAGAAAACACTTGAAGTCTCATTCTGCAAACATTGAACACGGCGTCCATATCCTTGAGTCTCTCCCCAGGTTCCGTTGTTGATGTGCAAGCTACTGAATTTCGTATCTGCATTGGCGCAGCCCATAAAACCACCCAGCAGCCATAAAGGTTATCAAATGACTTGTGGGGCATGTTCTGTCTTGTCCGACCCATTGGGCGATCAGCTATGAGATAATTGTAACAAAGGAAGATTATGCAGAAAAGGACAGCTATATGTGTAAATTCTGTGACATCATACGCAGTAGAATAAAGAAAGATATTCTATTTGAGGATTCCTGTGTAGTCGTTTTTCTGGGTAGACCTCATCATCTCGGTCACACCCAGGTTGTCTTGCGCGAGCATCAGGAGGATCTCACTGCCCTACCAGAAGAAATGGTTCATACATTCGTAGACGATATGCTCGCTGTCGCCCGAGTGCTACAAAAAGTCTTGAAGCCAGATAAACTGAACTATGAGCTTTTTGGTAACTGGGTTCCCCACCTCCATTGGCATATTTTACCTCGCTTTAAGACTGATTCAGATTTCGGAAATCCTCCCGGAGAGCCCTTGAGAAATCAACCTTACACCCAAAGACCCTTACGCAAGAAACAACTGCAAGAAATAAAAGATGAACTGAAGAATATAGAAAGATGAGGCATCTTCAACGAGAAATCCTGAGACCTTCTTAGTTGTTACTTCACTCATATTCTCATCACTGCAAAGGAAACACTATCACCTTACAGAATCTATCTCTTTAAAACTTTTCCATTAAGGATTGAAGTTTTGTCAAGAAAAAGAAGAAATGGAGGAGGCTATGCAGATCTCAAACTTACTGATTTACCTGGGTAGGACGGAGGCATGGGGAGCAAAAATAGTCTGGGCTGCTATCATTGTTCTTACCGGTTACTTAGCCCCCAAAATTGCCTTCAGAGTAGTAGATCACTTCCTCCCTACCCGGGCATTACCCCACCGACCTTATGGAACTCCTAAAGAGTTAAGGACACTAGCCACGCTAGTAAAGAGTATTATCCAGTATGTTACTGTATTTTTGGTCCTGGGCTTCCTCTTTAAGGTGTTCAATCTAAACCTCACACCTCTCCTGGTAAGTGCAGGGGTAGTAGGATTCGCGGTTGGTTTTGGAGCCCAAAGCTTCATAAAAGACCTAATCTCCGGGATAACCTTTCTTTTTGAAAAGAATTTTTCTGTCGGAAACTACGTTGAGGTGGGCGATGCCGTGGGAATAATTGAAGACATCGGCATTCGAACAACTAAAATTAGAGATATAAGCGGACGGCTTCACATTTTGTTTAACGGAAATATCAGCACGATTAAAAGCTTCACTGCAGGCTCGGTAAAGGTCATCCTCGATGTTTTCCTCAAGAAGAAGGAAGATGTTGCTTCCGGAAGTAAAATCCTACGCGATCTACTGGAGGATTACTTCCACAACGTCAGGTTGGGTGTAGGTGAGATTGCAGTCTCTACTCTACAAATGAGAAGTCCTCAGACGGCTATTAGAGCCGAATTTAGTATCATACCGTTATATCAGAACTTCCTTTTCGAAAAAATAGTCCCCCGTCTGAGAGAGGTCTTTTCTGAACAGGGCATACTGCTAAGTACTGATAGAGTAGATGCTACTCTTGTTTTTCAGTATCCTCAAGGAACGCTTCCGGTGCCTTAAGTATAAGGAGACCTTTCAATAGCTCACTCTCAGTGAAACAGAGTGGGTTAACCAGGCCGTCATATGCAAATTATTTTAAAGAGGTCAATGAGCTCAATCTTTTGAGGATAATGGCCAAGGGGAGCAAGAAATTCTGTGATGGAGAAGTCGTCGAAATTAGCCAGCTCGTAGCCTTCGATAATGCTGTCTATTGATACACCTCTTTTGGAAAAATGACGAGATGATGCCATTGTCCAGTAAACTGCTCTATGTACATAGATAAAATGATGCTCATCATCAAAGTAAATCCGTGGATAGTGAGGGTAATACCCGTAAGTCTCATAAACCCAAGGATTATACTTAAACATGACTGCCTTTATTTCATTTTTCTGAGGTTTTGGCCATTGTTTGCGCAAAAGCTACACTCAAAAAAGGAAAATTGTTATCCCTGGTGTTAATGATTCTTGAAGCTCACGGAGATTACCGTCGGATGCCCTACCCCTTCCGAGTGGGAGGATGTCACTTTTAGAAATAACTTCCTGCTGCTGCGGGAAATTCATGAAAGAAATCTTAACTCAACTTGAAAAAAGTCTTTCTAATCTTTCTCCAAACCTTCAAGATTTTTTCTCCAGAAAGCCGTCTTGGCTTCCTCCAGAAAAAGTCCAACTTTAATGTTCCCACTGTCCAACTTTAATTGTTCCGTAACACAGAGAACGCACCCCCCTTGACAATTCCTAAAAATTGATTATAATTATCTGACGATTCACTCAATTCT
>CAZQMG010000119.1:0-3025 GCA_964594375.1 uncultured Clostridia bacterium
TATCAAGAAGAGCCATAACAATGATCTCGGGACCTATTCCAGCAGCATCCCCCATGGTAAGACCTATTATCGGCTTATTCATCTAGAAGAAATCCTTTAACCATTCCTTAATTCTCACTTCAATCCTCTCCTTGTGGGCAAGCTCTCCTCTTCTCTTGATACCATAGAGAATTAAACCTAGTACAGTAGCGTAGACTGGACTGATTAGTTCCTCCGGCTCCTTCATATGAGTATAGCCTATCCTTGTGGGCAGGCCAGTTATTTCTTCTGCTTTCTCCTTGATTCCTTTTAATAGAGAGCATCCTCCGGTAAGCACCATTCCCGCTGTTATCAAGTCCTTATAACCGCTTTTCACTAATTCTTTATCCACCAGCTCAAACATCTCTTTTACACGCGGCTCAATTACCTCAAATAAATCATCTTGTCCAATCCTGGAGATTCCTCTTTCTGCCACTCCTTCTATCTCCAGTTTTTCTCCTCTTTTAAGAAAACTTTCTGAAGCACAGCCATACTCTATTTTTACCCTCTCAGCTACCTGATGGCTGGTATGAAAACCCACGGCAATATCATTGGTGATGTGATTGCCTCCTACGCCTAAAACGTAGGTAAATCTCATTCCCTCTTTCAAAAATATAGCCAAATCAGTGGTTCCTCCTCCTATATCCAGAAGAGCCACTCCTAAATCTTCCTCATCCGGGAAAAGAGTGGCCATAGCCGAAGCCAGGCACTGAAGAGTTACCCCTTCACATTCGTACTGCACCTGCTTCACGCTAGTCTCAATATCCTGGCGAGAGCTGGAAGAAGCGGTAACAATATGCACCTTTACCCCCAGGGTTGTTCCATTCATACCGATGGGCTCTTTAACTTCATTCCGCCCATTAATAATGAACTCCTGGGGGAGAATATGAATAATCTCTCTATCTGAAGGAAGAGTAATATGCGAGGCTTCCTGCAATACCTTTTCTACATCTTTAGCGGTAATTACTCTATCTTCTTTTTCTACCTTAACAAAACCCTGGTTGTCTGCTGCCTGAATATGGTTACCGGCGATGCTAACCCATACCCGCTTTACCTTCAAACCTGCTTGGACCTCTGCTTTCTTGGTAGCTTCATCAATCATAGAAGAAGTTTTACCAATATCGGTAACCACCCCTTTGGTTATTCCCTGAGAAGGGGCTGTCCCTATGCCCAGGATTTCAAATTCCTCCTTTTCCCTTATTCTAGCTATAAGAACACAGACTTTAGTAGTTCCAATGTCCAGCCCCACTACCAGTTCATCCAATTTAATTCTCTCCTACAATAATTTGCTCATTAAAACGAATGTCTATATATTTAACGCCCTTTTCTTTTTCTCTGTAAACCTCCAGAAGAAAAGGAAGATAAGAAAGATAATCCAGATACTCACCTTCCCCCAAGTAAATCTTAATCCCGCTTTCCAGTATTCCCACCAGAGTATGTCTATTTCTTATATCGAGCTGGAAAAAAGGAAGCCCTAATTGTTGAGCCATAAGTAAAATATTTACCTCCCAGCTCAGCTTTTTTTCCAGAGAAAAAGAACTAGCCACCCTAATTACAGGAAGATTCATCGAATCTATTGTTTTCTTTATGATTACGCCATCATCACATACTTCAAAAAGTTCTTTCCCTCTGCTTAAGCAGACAAATGGTAATCTTTCTTCCACTACAATAAGGACCTTTGCCGGAAGAATTCTCCTGATTTCTACTTTTTTGATTTGCGATTTTGAAGCTATTGTCTGCGATATTTCTTTGATATTCACAGCAAAGATAGACCTCTTAAGAGGAACGTTAGCCCACCCCAGGATCTGGTCATTTGATAGCCTACTATTCCCCTGAACAGCAACTTCCTTAACTTCAAAATAAGGGACAGTGAGAAGGAATCTCCTCATTCCCCATCCTAATACACATAAAATAGCCAAAAATATAAGGATTTTTACCCTTTTCCTTCTTTTTCTCTGAGAAAAGGATAAAACTGTTCTCTCTCTCACTCTCACCCAATTTTTTCTATGATTAGGTTGCCAAACTTGTTTCGAGTTTGCTTCGCCTTCTTTCGGACTCCTGGCCATGACAGGTAAAGAAGCATCAAGGAACTAGATTACCTCTAGTTCTAACTCCAGGGATATAGCAAATTTATCTTCAACCTTTTTCCTGACTTTTTCTATTAAACTAATCACATCTCGAGCAGTAGCATTTCCCTTGTTAATTATGAAATTAGCGTGTTGGAGGGAGACCTGGGCATTCCCGACCTTCATTCCAAGACAACCTGCTTCTTGAATAAGAAATCCGGCAGGATGAGAGGAGGGATTCTTGAATATACATCCGGCGGAAGAAAAAGAGAGAGGCTGGGTTAGAGTCCTCCTTTCTCTTGCTTGTCTTGAACGCAAGATTATCTCCTCTTTCTTCCCTGGCCACAATTCCAACCTAACCTCGATTATGACCCAATCTTTGTTATCTAAAAAAGTGCTTGTTCGATAACCGAAATCGACATCCTTTTTGGAAAGAACCAAACAACTATTATTCCCATCCAGCACCTTAACCGATAAAACTTTCTCAGATAAGGTCTTTCCAAAAGCACTGATGTTTCTGGCTATGGCTCCCCCTACTGTTCCGGGTATTCCGAGCAAAGATCCCAGACCAGGAAAACTCTTCTTGGCGGCAAAGTCTATTAAAGTAGCCAATTCCACTCCTGCTCCTACCTTTACCTGGTTTCCATTACTTACTATCGACTTAAAGGACTCGCCTAACTTAATTATTACTCCTCTGAACCCTTTATCCCTCACTAATAGCTTGGTTCCGTTGCCCATAATAAAAAAAGGAAGGTTTCCTTTTCTGCAGAAAGATAAAACTTTCTTAAGATCATCTAAATCCTCTGGGATAACAAACAAATCAGCTAAGCCCCCTATTTTTATAGAAGTCAGCTCCTTGGTCGGCTGATTAATGACTACCCTGCCTTTAATCCTTGGCTTATCTTTTTCCTTGCTCTGCATCGCCTCTTTTTCTTCTCCTT
>CAZQMG010000119.1:3125-4837 GCA_964594375.1 uncultured Clostridia bacterium
TTGACTTATTGGATAAAAGAAGATAAAATGTTTTTATCAGTCTCAGGAGAGATAAGGAATGAGTTCGTATCGGCTCTATGCTCAATTCATTAAAGGCATATGGAAGCAAAACCCTGCCCTTGTTCTACTTCTGGGAATGTGTCCCACCCTGGCCATTACTAACTCAGCCATAAACGGACTCTCTATGGGAGCGGCAGTCACCTTTGTTCTTATATGCTCCGGAATGGTTATTTCTTCTATAAGAAAACTAATTCCTCAGGAAGTAAGAATTGCCACCTTTACTATAATTATTGCCAGTTTTGTCACTGTAATTGATTACATTCTTAAGGCAAACCTTCCTGCTATCAGCAAAGCTCTGGGCCCTTATATTCCTTTGATTGTAGTCAACTGCATAATACTGGGAAGGCAGGAGGCTTTTACCTCCAAAAATCCAATTCCACCTTCATTGGCTGATGCTTTAGGAATGGGACTTGGGTTTACCCTGGCTTTGGTTATTCTGGGAAGCATAAGAGAGCTACTGGGTTCAGGGTCTATATTTGGCTATCAGATTCTAGGTTCTTATTTTAGACCCTGGGTAATAATGATCCTCCCGCCGGGAGCTTTTCTCACCCTGGGAATACTAATAGGAATAATGAATACCCTTTCAAAGAAGTCCTTCAGAATAAAGCTCTTTGGGCGCAAACCGAAGAGTATCAATTAAGAACCAAAGGTGCTACTGCACGACTTTGTATTCGAGTAGAACTTGGCACTTGAGAAAAAAGAAGGTACGAGATGTTTAAAAAGCTGTCCATACCTTTAACCAATTGAATCTCACATTGATGGGAAACCGTCTCGTCGAGAGAGTCCTCTTCCCTTGAGAAAATGCAGATATGAACCTCTACGGAGGTTTTTCTTTCTTGTCAACCAGCATAAGACCTTAATTTAGCCTGGTTTTGTCTATTCCAGGGTTCCAAACATATAGTATGTCTTGAGTCTTGCACCTCAAGTTCAAAATACTAAAAGTCAATTCCCAGGGATATCCGATGAGTATTCCCCAGGTCACCGTAAGGAACATAAGCGTAGTCGAGTTCAAATTCACCCATCTTAAAGCCCAGTCCTGCTGTCCAACCAGGGCCAACATCCCGGCCAGTTCTGTAGCCAGCCCTTAAAGCTACTACACTGCCAATCCAGCTCTCTATTCCAACACAGTAGTACAGAGCAGTCTCCTGAGACTTCCCGATATCGGCGGCCAAGCAAAAGGATCCTAGTTCTAAGGCTAGACCCGCCTTGAGGATGAGGGGAAGAGAATCCTCACCTAATTTTGTTCCCAGATTCTGAGCAACTACTCCTACAGAAAAGCTCTGGTTAATCTCAAACAGACCACCGAGCGTGCCTAAGAAAGCACTCTTGGTATCAGTGTCGATGGTGCTGCGGACCATACCTCCACTCAAGCCGAATAAAAATCTGCCAAGCCTGCCGGCAAATCCTGCCGAGATGCCAAGGTCAGAGGCCTGAAAAGGTTCTGTGAGGTTGCCTGATTCATCTCTACCTTCCAAATCTCCCATGCTCACATAATTTGTCCCGAGCGCCATAGTCCCTCCTAATAGGGGAAAACCCGCACTCACATACCCCTGGCCTATTCCCTCGAACCACACATTGTACATAGCCGAGAGTTCACGTCCTTGTACTCGGGCAAGTCCTGCCGGATTCCAGTATAAGGAAGTACTATCGTC
>CAZQMG010000120.1:0-4836 GCA_964594375.1 uncultured Clostridia bacterium
AATACAAGGTTGTAGCGGTGCCATTTATGGCACAATGTAGCGGATAACAGATGGTGAGTGGTGAGTAGTTCCCCTTATGGGGAGAGGGATAGAGTAAGGGGAGTGCGAGATACGAGATACAAACAACGAGATACAAGATATGCCGAGCGTAGCGAGGCGTATCTTGATTTGGGGTTAAAGAATGGATAGAAATCAGATTATGAAATGGTTTAAACAGCCTCATGAAATGTCCCAGAAATACTCATTGTGGGTAGTTTATTTTTGTACGGGATGCGGAATTATAGAGATTCCGCCGGTAATAACTTCCAGATGGGATGCAGAGAGATTCGGTGTTATTCCTGTAGCTACTCCGAGGCAGGCTAATTTATTTTTGATTACAGGCTACGTTTCAGTAAAAACTTTAGGGGCAATTATAAGAACCTATGAGCAGATGTCTGCTCCAAAATATACTGTGGGTTTTGGTTCCTGCCCTATAAATGGTGGGATGTACTGGGACTCTTATAATACTATAAAACATCTGGATAAATATATCCCTGTAGATGGTTGGATTGCTGGCTGTATGCCCAGACCCGAAGCAATATTTGTTGCCGTAACTCATCTTTGGACTATGATCGATAAAGGAATGGCCACAGGATACATTAAATATAAAGAAAAATACAAGTCCTATCGCAGAAATCAAGAAAAAGCTCTGGGAAAACTTGAATGGCCACCTTTATATTCAATGGAAGGTAAAGATGAATAAATTATTAAAAGGAGAGCTGGAATCAGCTTTTAAAGATGTGCTGGTAAATATTCTCGAAGAGACCAGATTAACTGCAACTGCCCCAAAGGATGCAGTCCTATCTATTTTGAGCTTTCTTAAAAACAAGGGATATGACCATTTAGCTCTTATCTCCTGTGTGGACTGGATTGAGGAGAAAGAATTTGAACTAGTTTATGTCCTTACCTCTTACTCTGAAAAGGATAGGAAAGAACACATTATTTTGAAGACAAGAATTCTCAGGAAAAAACCGGAATTTAAGACAGTCATTTCGGTTTTTAAAAATGCTGAACCCTATGAACGGGAACTCCACGAGCTTTTTGGAATAAACTTTGAAGGTAATGAAAGACTAACCCCCCTCTTTTTAGAAAGGGATTATAAGATACCTCCTTTTAGAAAGGATTTTGACACAAGGGAGTATGTCAAAGAGACTTTTGATAAAATTCCTTTTGTTGAGGAAGAAAAAGAATGAGAGAGCTTGAACTTTATTTTGGTCCCCAGCATATGGGGATGGTGGGAAATATGAGTATTACTCTGAAAGTAGAAGGAGACAAGATTTTAGAAGCTCAAACGAATCCAGGCTGGCTACATCGAGGCTTTGAAAAATTGATGGAATATAGAACCTGGATACAGAATTTTCCCATGGTTTGTAGAATAAATGTAATAGAACCCGACTCCATGGAGATGGTATATGCCATGGGAGTAGAAAGATTAGCAAAAATAGAGGTTCCAGAAAGGGCACATTATATAAGGGCCATTGTTCTGGAGCTATCGCGGTTATCTTCTCACCTATTTGGCTGCTGGGCCTATGCTAATATGCTTGGGTTTGATACTGTTGCTCAATGGGCAATGTATCATAGAGACCTTGTTCTAGACCTTTTTGAAGAACTCACCGGCGCTAGAGTATATCACATATACATTTGGCCTGGAGGAGTAAGGCGTGATTTACCGAAGGGATTTAAAAATAAAGTCTTAAGCACACTACATACTATAGGGTCTTCTGTGCCAGACTATGATGCCACATTTTTTAATAATCGTCTGTTTTATGAAAGAGCAAAAGAAATAGGAAAAATAACTGAGAAAGAAGCAAAAGAATTGGGAGCAACAGGCCAGATTTTAAGGGCAACAGGGATGAAGTTCGATATTAGAAAAATTGAACCTTATGCTGCATATGATAAAGTGGATTTTGAGATTCCTACAAGGCAAGATGGCGATGCATATTCGAGAGTTTGGCTGATAAGGGATGAGATGATTCAGAGTGTCCATATTGTAATGCAATGTCTGGAGAAAATCCCTCAGGGCGAAGTCTATAACCGAATCCCCAATCCATTTAAATGGAAAGTAGCGAAAGGAGAGGCCTATGTAAGAGTTGAATCCTCTCGCGGAGAGTTGGGTCTTTATATGGTAAGCAACGGGAAGGATAAACCTTATCGGGTACACTTTAGAACCCCTTCTTATCCGCATGGACTACTTATCTTAGAAAAACTCTTAGAGAATGCGAGCATTGCTGATGTAGGCAATACCATGATAAGTCTATATGTAGTTGCTCCGGAGATAGACAGATGAAAAAAAAACCAAAAAGCGGTGGAAAACCTAGCCTTTTAAGTCCTTTTAAGGCAATTAAGTATCTTTTCAAGAAGCCAGTAACTTTAAGGTATCCTTTTGAGCTTAAAGAGCCTTCAATGAGATACCGCGGTTTTCATCTTAATGACTGGGATAAATGCACAGGCTGTGGTAACTGTGCTGATATATGTCCTAATGAAGCAATTACTATGCAAGAAATCCCTGAAATAGAAACAGAGCCTGGGAAGAAAAATGAAAGACCCCAGATTGATTATGGAAGATGTTGTTTTTGCGGTTTATGTATAGATATATGCCCTCCCGGCTCCTTAAGGCTTTCCAGGGACTATTTTCATATCCACTTCAAGACGGGTACCTTTAACTTACTGGCAAAGGATGAAAAGATAGATAAAGAAAGCTTTTTACCTCTCGATAAATATTCCGTATTAAAAGCAAGTCTAGCGCATCGCAAGAAAGATAACGAAGGGTTTGCACCCGATCTTAAATATTCATTATTTGAGCCAGAACGTGTGCCTATGCCCCAGGTTAGGCCGGAGGAGAGAAAACTCTCTTTCATAGAGCAAGTCTTAGGATACAGCAGGGAGGAAGCAAAGAGAGAAGCATCAAGATGTCTTGAATGCAAATTATGTGAGGAGGCATGTCCGGCACATTTAAAGATTTCTGATTACATAAGAGCCATTTATGAAGATAGGCCTGATGAGTCTTTGAAAAAGATATTTGAGGATAACCCCATTCCTTCCATTTGTGGAAGGATATGTATGAAACACTGCGAAGAAGCTTGTTCTTTAAGTATAAGGGGTGAGTCGGTAGCTGTGAGATGGTTAAAGAGGTATGCCGCTGACACTATTGAAGATTATAAGAGAACACTGGAACTTAAGCCAGCCAAAGCCACCAGTAAAAAAGTTGCTGTTATAGGAGCAGGTCCGGGTGGCCTCTCCATAGCATATTTTTTGAGACTTAAAGGTCACAATGTAACTGTATTTGATTCCCTGGCCGGGGGAGGGGGTATGATGCGGATAGGACCACCTCCTTACAGATTACCCCTGGAGGCTATCGATAAGGATGTAAATCATATTGCTTCTTTAGGGGTTGAATTTACATTCAATACTACTGTAGGTAAAGATATTTTATTTGAAGATATTATGAAAGAGTATGATGCAGTTTATTTAGGGATAGGAACCACTGTGAACCGCTCAACTCGGGTTAAAAATTCTGAAAAGTGCCTCCTGGCCCTTAACTTCCTAAAAGAGAATAAAATGGGGAAAGGGTTAAAAGTAGGTAAAGAAATCATTGTAATAGGGGGTGGAAATGTCGCCCTGGATGTAGCCAGAGAGGCACTCAGGATTCAATATATGCAATATCATAACCAAAAAGTGATAACGAGGACCGTTTCTTTGGAAGACTGGGATGAAATGCCTGCAACAGAAGAGGAAATTGAAGATGCCAAAGCAGAAGGTATACAGTTTAGCCCTGGATGGGGTCCCAAAGAGGTTGTTCTGGATGAGAAAGGCAGTATCAAGGGGCTTCTATGTATGAAGGTAAAGTCGGTATTTGATGAGGAGGGCAGGTTCAGGCCTACATTTTATCAAGAAAATGAGACCTTTTTGAAGGGAGATATGATAATTGAAGCAATCGGGCAGGCGCCTGATTTCTCATTTATACCGGAAAAACTCTTTAAGAAACTTGAATTTACTGAAAGAAAGAAGGTAAAGGTCAATGAAAATGGAATGACTTCGATTCCCAGGGTATTTGCAGGAGGAGATATTGTAAATCTAAATTTGGATGCTGTGACTGCTATTGCGGACGCCAAAAGTGCTGCTGAAGGAATAGTCCTTTACTTACGCTGCTCTCATTCTTTCTAAGTCACAAAACTACCAACCGGGAATTCTCCAGCAAAAATTAAGTAGCTACACTTTTTACATTCCTAATTAAGCCCACATTCATCACTTAAAATGTGACCGAAAAGTTATTAAACCCAACTTTCCGAATGATTAATGAAAATAGGCATCAATTATGTGTGATAAAATAAAAAGGAGTCATTTTCAGGCGACTTGATGCTTGATGCGGTTTGCGTGTTGACTAAAGTGATAATATTAAGTATTATATGGGTACTTCTGTTTTTCAAGCCTATAAGTCATTGCCACTACCACATTTGTTATAAATAAGGTTTAAATTAAGTGAAGAGGACAGAACAGGTAAAGTAATTACGGCCTAAGAATACTAATTCAGATTAAAACAATACAAGGAGGGATGATAAGTTATGGAAAAGAATGTTGTAGTAGTAGGAGGGGGACCAGCCGGCACCACGGCATCTATTAGCGCAAGAAGGTACTATCCGAATGCCAGTATAAAGCTCATTCGTCAAGAAGAGAAAGCTTTAATTCCCTGCGGCATACCTTACGTTGTTGGAACCCTTGGATCTTTGGAAAAGAACCTCATTCCCGATACAGTGCTTTCAAAAAACAATATTGAGTTAATTGTGGATGAAGTAACCT
>CAZQMG010000121.1:0-4801 GCA_964594375.1 uncultured Clostridia bacterium
CAGATTGGCAAGTGCTGAGATTTAACTTTAGAAAGACTTTTTGGGTGATTTGGTTCAGGTGGAGAGTTAGTTGGAATAGGGGAATCTTGGTGTCCAAATAGCGTCCATGCGAGGTACAAAACCATATAGATTGGTATAAATTGGTGGGGAAAGGAAATCAGCTAGCAACTTTGACATTTCCAAGTAATTGAAATACAATCCATTCATTATGGTAAAAAATTAAGGATAGAAATTCAAGTAGTGGAATAGAGCATGTTTTCTATAGCAATAAAAGATAAAGAACTTTGTGAAAATTAAAGAAGTGCTGTCTATGTAAATGCTAAATCTCAAAAGATTTAAAATGGAGGTCTGGAATGGAACAGAAATTAACAATGAAAAGTAAAAAAGAGGAGATACTCAAAAAATATGAAGAATTGTTAGCTAAGTACAAGGAAAAAGAAAAGATTGCCAAGGGTATGGATAAAGAAGCTAAAGAGGTAGCTCTGAAGACCGTAGTGGAAAAGGCATCAACTTATACAGTAGAAAACATTGTCAAAGGACTGGCCAATCTTAAATTGGATTTGAGTAAGACACTAACTGATTTATCAGACAAGCTCATAGCAGAAACAAATAAATTAGACGAGCTTCAGCAAGCAATTACTACAGAAACCAAGAATCTTGAAGAAATCTATGACATTAAAGTTGCTGCCGAGACAATGGCCACCCTTATTCAAACAAATGAAGAAAAAAAGAAAGCTTTTGAAGAAGAGATGGCAATTACAAGAGAACAGTGGCAGAAGGAACAAAAGGAGCATGAACTGGCTGTCAAAGAAAGAGATGCAAACCTTAAAAAAGAGAAAGAAAGAGAGGCAGAAGAGTATGCTTATAATTTAGCTCTATCAAGAAAGAAAGATAAAGATGCTTATGAAGGAGAAAAAGCCGCCTTAAAGAAAACTCTCAAAGAAGAAAGAGAAGCTCAAGAGAAGAAATTAGCTGAAAGGGAGGCTGCTGTAGCTGCTCAAGAAGCAGAAATAGCAGAATTGAGAACTAAGGCAGAAGCTTTCCCGGCTGAGCTTGCAAAAACGGTCGAAAAGGCTAAAAAAGAAACTACCGCCCTAATTGAAGGACAGGCTAAACAAAAAGCAGAACTATTAGCCAAAGAGGTTGAAGGAAGAGAAAAGGTTGCTGAGCTTAAGATTAAAACTCTTGAGAGTACTATAGCAAAGCAAGCAACTCAAGTCGAATCCCTAACCAAACAATTGAATAGTGCTACATCCCAGGTACAGAATATTGCAGTTAGAGCTATTGAGGGAGCTTCTGGAGTTAAGGCTCTTTCAGCCGTTAATGAAATTGCTCTCGAACAGGCAAAAAATGTAGGCGCTAAGAAGTGACATCCTCCCCACTCATAAAAGGATGGGGCTTACGACGGCAGTTTTCACCAGAATATTCAAATATCAAGTTATAACTCTTTTGCTTTATTAAGAAACTTGAGCAAGTTTTACTGTCTCTTTTAATTTCTCTTTACCTACCATTTATCCTTGTCAAGATACACTCTGGCTAAATACATTTAGGAATGGCGAGTAGGAGCAAGGTGGAGTTTATTTTAGATTCCAGTCAACTTGGCAAATCTAATAAATTGTTGTATAATATAACCAATTATAACCAGGGGACACCAAAGTGACAAAGGAAGTCATGAGTATTGAGGAAACAGCAGACTATTTGAGTTTATGCAGGAACACAGTCTATAGACTTGTAAGGTCTGGACAGATACCGGCGAAGAGATTCGGCTACCAATGGAGAATCTCCAGGGCTGTGCTGGATGAGTTCCTGAGGAGTGATGACAAAGGTGATGGGAAATGAAGCCTGGAGGAGATAAGTAGTGGCGAACTACTCTCAGCTTATTATAGGTGAGGCGATAAAAGAAATCGACCGTCGCTTAATGGATAAGTGTCCTAAATATCCAAGGTGCAGTGCTCCCCTATGCCCCCTTGATCCGGATATGGATAAGAGGTTCTATATAGAGGGTGATCCAATATGCAGGTTACCTGTGGAAGAACTAATAATAATTCTGAACAGACGATTTAAAAAGCAATATAAGAAATATATGGAAGTTTGCCTGGGAAAGGAAGCTAGATTTAGACCTGTGAAGGCAGTTCAGGAAAAGAAGAAAAAGCATCCAAAATATGAGCAGTTGAAAATGAAAATCTTCACTGATATGGGTTAGAAATAGCTATTTTTGGAGGTGCTGGAGGAAATTCACAGCCTGAGTTTATTTACCATATTGTACGAGGAGGATTGAAATGGAATCAAAAAAAGAATTCACAGAAGAAGAAGCAAGAGAAATAGGAGAAGAATTAGGTATTAAATGGGATAAGTTTGATGTAGACCAATTTAGAAGGGGGATGAATGTTGAACTTGAGCATGGCTCTGAAAATTTGCTCACCAATGTAACTAACGATGATTCCCTGGTGACTGGTAAAATTGCTTTGGCACATCTGAATGAATTCCCGGATTATTATGATAGGCTTGAGAAGATGGAAGAAGAAGCAGATAAGTTCTGGGAGAAAAAGATGTAAAAAGAGAATTCATTAAAGAGTGATGGAAGAGGCGGTAAAAAAGGCAAGTGAAATAGGTCTGGACTTCATCATCTTTCGCTTATGCTGCTTATCCAATCTCGAAAATAAAAGAGCCTTTGGCAGCTATGAAAGGAAGGCTGCGAGAACTAAAAGGAGTTGGCAGGGCAACAGAAGATATCATACTGGAGATACTGGAAACGGGGAGTTCATCTTATCATACAAGACTTCTAGCCGGGAATTCTTGAGTGAATGAGTGGTAACAAAATAGCACAAGTAACTAGACCTTGACTTTTTAAGGATATACAG
The DNA here is from genome assembly GCA_964594375.1 of uncultured Clostridia bacterium. GTDB lineage: Bacteria > Aerophobota > Aerophobia > Aerophobales > AE-B3A > AE-B3A. Next base: position 2,862 of record CAZQMG010000121.1, read on the forward strand.
TATTATACATATAATGATACGTATGTGTATAAAATCGAATGGAGGTAGTGAGAATGTCTATTTTAACGAAAAGGGCACAAATCCTATTTTCTCCTGAGGAATACGAGCTATTAAAGAAACTAGCCACTTCAACAAGGTCCTCTGTTGGAGAATTGGTGCGAAGAGCAGTAAAAAAACAATATCAGATAGTAGGAAGAAAGGAGAAAATAGAGGCTGCTGAACGTCTTTGTCGAAAGAAAGAGCTTCCTGTGAAAGACTGGGAAAAGATGGAAGGAGAAATTATGCAAAGATGGAAGGAAAAGTGAGTGTATCCTTTATTGATGCTAATATTATTATGTACACTGTGGGCAAGGAACATAAGTATAAAGACCCTTGTTCTCTTTTGATAAGGAGAATAGCAGAGGAAAACATTATAGTGGCCAGTGATACAGAGGTTCTTCAGGAGATATTGTATCGTTATTGGTTAATCAGAGAATTTGAGAGGGCTCAAGAGACCTATAGTGATTTTAAAAATCTGGTTAGCTTGATGTTTCCCGTAACTATAGATGACGTTGACCTTGCTCTGAAGTTACTGCGAATATATCGGAATATTCAGCCTCGCGATGCCATTCATGCTGCGGTGATGCTAAACAACGGTTTGAGTAGAATTTACAGTAGCGATGCTCACTTTGATGAGATTAAAGGGATAGAGAGAATTGATCCCATAAAGGTGCGGTGATTTGACTTAGATTGAAGGTCAAAATAAGCCTCAAGAAAAGTGGGCTATTTTGATATTAATATCCCTGTTAGCTCTACAGCGTCTATTTCCTCATAGCCTTCTATCTGGGTGTGAAGAATCACTGATTTGACTAGATACCGGGTTTGGGCAAGATTTATCTCAAACCAAGCCGGGCATGTAGTGGTATCCTTTCCCTGCCAGGCAGCATGTTTTTCCTCATACACATCTACAAACTCTACTTTGTAGATAGAGCCAGAATTGTATGTCTCATACACGCGTAGTTTTGTAACATACACCGGAGTATCAAAAGTTAACTCTAGCCACTCTGGTCCAGAACCTCTTGACCCTGGAGCCCAGGCGGTGCTATTATCACCACACTGGGATGTATTTGGCTCTCCGGTAGCTTGTTGAGCAGACCAACCTGAAGAGCTATACTGGCTACTGGCTCTAGCTTTAGAGGCCCATTGAGATAACGCTCTTGTGTAGATCAAAGGGTTTATTCCGATAAGGATAACTACTACATCTTCCTTTTCTTTCCAAATCACTCCTCTCTCTGTTTTTATCTCGAAGATACTTCCATCAAAACTCAAAAGCTCACCAATGATTAACTCACCGGTAGATAAACGAAAAGCATCTTCATAGAAGCTGAGAGGAGCACTTATACCTACACTTATCCACATCCATAAAAGGACCACTAGAATTACCAAAATTGTGCCTACCTTATGCTTTTTCATCTTAATTTACCTCCTTGTTCACCTGCAATTAACTCACAAAGTGACTTGGTCTATTTTATTTTCAAAATGTGCTTATAAAGACCCTATGTATTAATTTTAAGGTTGAGTGACATTTTAGCTACTTTTTCTATTAGGTCTGCTTTGTTCATTGCGTGTTCTCTGTTTTAGTCAGTAATTGGTAAAAGCTAGTTTTTATCTTAGCTGAAAAGTAGCTCTTGTCAAAAAGAGCCTCACTAAAACACATAGAGCTCTCCCAGTAAATTGACAAGTCCTAAAATTTGGTTTAGTATACCTCAGGATGGTCTACCGAAGGACATTCCTTAATCGTATATTAGGATATAGTATATCGTATATCGAAAAGAAGAAACGCGTGAATGGTATTGTGTTGTGTGTTTCAGAGTTTCTTACGATATACCATATACGACATACGAGCACAGCGACGGAAGAAATTGTCCTGAGGTATTTCTTGACTAAATCGCTAAATCTAT
>CAZQMG010000122.1:0-4777 GCA_964594375.1 uncultured Clostridia bacterium
AACAAAAAGAGAGAGTATATCACTGGGATGAAGGATAAGCATGTCTGGCTTAAGTGGATGGAACTCCGTATCCATAATGATGTTGATGCAATCAAAACTCCCACTGGCTATATTCCCAGATATGAAGACCTTAAAAGGTTATTTAAAGAGGTTCTGGGCAAGGATTACTCGAAGGAAAGCTATATAGAGCAGTTTACCTTGAGAATTTCAGAAAACATAGAGAAAATGGAAAGAATAGCTAAGATTTACCAGACAAAGGTTCCCGATACTCCGGATATTCTCTTTAAAGTTCTGGCAGAACAGAGAGAGAGATTGGAGAAGCTAAGAAAGGAACGGGGAGACTATGTCTCTCCCATTGAGCTTGGCTGAAAAGGGGACGGTTCTATTTTTTAGAGTAGAGGAGATTAGAGAGAGGAGAAATAGTACTATTTCTATTTGTTATAAAAAGAGATTAATTCTATATCTGGCAGGAGGGGAAAATAGCAAAAATAGAACCGTCCCCTTTTCCGACGCGCTCCGGAGTATATGAAAATGAAAAAATACATTTTCTACGTGGCTATAATAGCAGGAGTGGCAGTATTGGTATGGCTTTTGGGGGTGCCGTATGTCAGTAAAGAGAAGGATATATATAAAGATAGGCGAGAGAGAATGGTCCAGACGCAGATTATGGCACGGGGAGTTAAGGATGAAGCAGTACTTCTTGCTTTGAGGACCGTCCCTCGTCATAAGTTTGTCTCAGAAGATCTGGTAGGGTCAGCTTATAAGGATAGGCCCTTACCCATAGAATGTGGGCAGACTATTTCTCAGCCTTACATCGTGGCTTTGATGACCGAGCTATTGAATGTAAGAAGAGGGAGTAAAGTCCTGGAAGTGGGAACGGGCTCAGGCTACCAGGCGGCAATTCTTGCTCAGATGGGAGTTGAGGTCTATACTATCGAAATTTTTGAGGAACTGGGAACTTCTGCTCAGAAGAGATTGAAAGACCTGGGTTATTCCAAAGTGAGAGTAGAGATAGCCGATGGTTATTATGGATGGCCAGAGGAGGCTCCTTTTGAGGCTATTATTGTTACCTGTGCTGCCAGTCACATTCCTCCTCCTTTGATTGAACAGTTAAGAGAAGGAGGGAGAATGTGTATTCCTGTGGGTAGCGTTTTCTGGACCCAGAATCTAATGCTAGTGCACAAGAAAGAAGGTGAAATTATTACGGAAAATATCCTACCAGTGAGATTTGTACCTCTGCTGGGGGAACATTAAAGTGGCCATTTTTATTTCCATATTCTTCATCTCCTTTTCCATCCTTTCCTATGAAATCCTTTTAATGAGGATTTTTTCCATTACTTCCTGGTCTCACTTTGCCTATATGATAATTAGTGTTGCCCTGCTCGGCTTTGGAGCCAGCGGAACCTTTGTCTTTCTTTTCTTAAAGAGAATAAAGAGACATTTCTACTCTTTTTTCACCATTTTTTCCTTTCTTTTTTCTATTTCCCTCTGGTTCTGTTTTGCCCTTTGCCAAAAGATTCCTTTTGACCCTTTTCTCATTGTCTGGTACAAGAGAGAGTATCTTTATTTATTGGGATATTATCTTCTCCTTTTTATTCCCTTTTTCTTAGGAGCTACCTGTATTGGAATTTCTTTTTCTAAGTTCAACCAGAAAATAAGCAAGGTCTACTTCTTTAATCTTCTGGGTTCCGGGGTGGGAGCTTTAGGGGTAATTCTTCTTATGTACTTTTTTCCTCCTCTTTCCGTTTTGCTGTTTTTAACTGTAATAGGCTTACTTTCTGCTCTACTCGCTTCGCTTTATCTAAGAAGAAGGGTCTTAATCGGTCTTACCCTTGCCTCTTTCCTCTCTTTTTCATTCTTTTTTTTCTTTCCCCTCAGACTAAATATTTCTCAATATAAATCTTTAAGTGTGACTTTAAATCTTCCTCAGGTAAAAATTCTCAAGGAAGTCTCCTCTCCTTTAGGTTTAATTAATGTAGTAGAGAGTCCGTCCATAAGGCATGCTCCTGGCTTAAGTCTTAATTTCAGAGGAGATATTCCCCCTCAACTGGCTCTTTTCACTGATGCGGATTCTATGTCTGTTATCACTAATTTTGATAATCAGCTATCTAATCTGGAATATTTAGATTATATCAGCTCTGCCTTGCCTTATCACCTTTTAGATAAGCCCAGAGTACTCATTGTAGGAGCAGGAGGAGGAGGAGAGGTTTTATCTGCCCTCTATCACGGCTCTTCCCTAATCGAAACAGTAGAGATAGACCCTCAGGTAGTGAACCTGGTTAAGGATGAATATGCTCACTTTTCCAATCAAATTTTTTCTAACCCCTTGGTGAAAGTCTTTATAGCGGAAGGACGTGGATTTATCCAGTCCAGCCAGAGTAAATACGATTTAATCCAGCTCGCCCTTTTAGATTCCTTCAGTGCCTCCTCGGCTGGTGTTTATGCCCTGTCAGAGAGTTATCTTTACACCAAAGAGGCAGTGAAGGAATATATAAGACATCTCAATCCCCAGGGCATTCTCTGTATCACCAGATGGTTAAAGCTTCCTCCTCGGGATGGAATCAAGCTATTTGCTACAGCGGCAGAGTCATTACAGGAGTTGGGAGTTGAGAATATTTCTTCTCAACTCATTTTTTTAAGAAGCTGGGCTACCTCCACCCTACTTATCAAACGGTCTCCTTTTACTTCTCCCGAGATTAGAATAATCAGGGATTTCCTGAAGAAAAGGCTATTTGACCCTATCTGGTATCCAGGTATAGAAATTGATGATATAAACCATTACAATATTTTACCTGAGGCTTATTATTACCAGGCTAGCCAGAATATTCTTTTTGGAGAGAGGGAGAAATTCTATGCTGATTATTCATTTTACATAAAGCCAGCCACTGATAATTCTCCTTATTTTTTCCACTTCTTTAAATGGAAATCCTTACCTCATTTGCTTGAAACCATGGGTAGACAATGGTTTCCCTTCATTGAATGGGGATACATAGTCTTAATAGTAACTTTAGCTCAGGCTGTACTCCTGAGCCTTATTTTAGTCATCCTGCCTCTTTTTTCTCTTAGAAAAAAGGCTGCTTCTGGTAATAAGCTGCCTATCTTTACTTATTTTCTCTCTTTAGGGATAGGATATATGTTTATAGAGATTTCTTTCATTCAAAGGTTCATACTCTTTTTATCCTATCCCATTTACGCTGTGGCTGTAGTGCTCGCTGCCTTTCTCTTTTTTTCTGGTTGGGGAAGCTATGTATCAGAAAAAATCAAGATAAAAAGATTGAATAGTCTTAGCCTGATTGTGGGAGCGATAACATTTATAGCATTGATTTACTTATTCTACCTTGAGGATATATTCAATTTATTTATAGCCTGTTCAGATACAGTAAAGATATTGCTTTCCCTTCTATTTATCGCTCCTCTGGCTTTCTTTATGGGAATGCCTTTTCCTTTAGGATTGGCTAGAGTCTCTTCTAGAGTACCTTCTCTTGTTCCCTGGGCCTGGGGAATAAATGGTTGTTTTTCCGTTATCGCTACTGTTTTAGTTACTATTTTAGCTATATCTCTGGGATTTGACTTGGTCATTATTATAGCTCTATCTTTGTATATCCTGGCAGCGGTGAGCTTTAGAAAAGTTGACTTTTCTCTGAAAAAATATTAGATTAGAAGCCACAGTTAAGACAAAAGGAGGGAATAGATGCGGGTTCCTTTGCTCGATCTGAAAGCTCAACACAAAATAGTGGGAAAAGAGATTAGTAGTGCGATAGAGGAGGTTCTAGAGAGTGGATATTATATTCTAGGTCCTAATGTAAAGAGATTGGAAGAGGAAATTGCTGCTTATTGTAGAGTTAAGTATGCAGTAGGAGTTGCTTCAGGCACAGATGCCTTAAAACTCTCTTTAATTAGCATGGGGATAGGTAAGGGAGATGAGGTAATAGTTCCTCCCTTTACTTTTATATCTACCGTGGGGGTAATTACTCAAATAGGAGCTTCTCCTGTATTTACAGACATAGAGGAGGAAACCTTTAATATCGATACAGAAAAAATAGAAGAGGTGATAACAGAAAAAACCAAAGCTATAATTCCTGTGCATCTTTACGGACATGCGGCTCAGATGGAAAAAATTATATCTGTGGCAAAAAAGTATAATCTGAAAATAATTGAAGATGCGGCTCAGGCTCTAGGAACAGAATGTCTATTTTTTGGAATCTTTTATAAAGTGGGTTCATTGGGAGATGTAGGCTGTCTTAGTTTTTACCCCACTAAAGTTTTGGGAGCCTGCGGTGACGGAGGGATGGTCCTTACTAATAATGAGGAAGTTGCTGAAAAGATAATATTTCTCAGGGCTCACGGTCTTGATGGCGATTACTCTTATTGCATACCTGGATATAATAGTAGATTGGATGAACTACAAGGAGCAATTCTCAGGGTAAAACTAAAATATCTGGATGATTGGATAAATATGCGTCGCCAGAAAGCCCATCTCTATAATGAGTTGTTTACTTCTTCCCCTTCTATGAAAATTCCTCAAGAAGCTTCCTATACCCGACATAATTATGGTGTTTATACCATTCGTAGCTTGCAAAGAGACCATTTGAAGGAATATCTTACAAGAAGAGGAATAGGGACGAAGGTCTATTATCCTCTTCCCTTGCATCTTGAGGAAATCCATAAGGGTCTGGGTTATAAAAAAGGAGATTTCCCTGTGGCAGAAAAGGCATCCAGGCAAGTGCTTTCTTTACCGATTTATCCAGAGCTGAGCGAAGATGATATTAAGCTGGTG
>CAZQMG010000123.1:0-4740 GCA_964594375.1 uncultured Clostridia bacterium
TCATCCTGATTAGACTGAGAAAGGCTCAGTTCTTCTTTCCCCTCTACTATTTTGACTCCCTTCTCCCGGGAAACAACCTCACCAATTACACTGCACGCTATTTCTTCTTTCTCATAAATTTGACAGAGTTCTCTTGCCTTTTCCCTGTCTATAATCAAAAGCAAGGCTCCTGAAGCAAGTAGTCCCAAAGGATCTAACCCATACAATTTGCAGACTGCCTCTGTTTCCTTTAGGATAGGAATCTTCTTCTTCTCTATCTTCATTCCTATATCTGAGGCATAAGCCATCTCCCATAATCCCGTCTTTAATCCTCCTTCTGTAGGGTCATGCATCAAATGAACCTTACCCGTTTCACTGGCCAAAAGAGCCTCTTTGACCACACTTATGCCGGGAGAATAAATCAAGTTCTTCATTCTACTCAGCATCTCTCTGGAGAATCGTCCTCTCAGTTCCTTACTTTTTTCTTGATAGATAACGTGTGTTCCTTCTATGGCAATTCCTTTAGTGAGAAGAATAGCATCCCCAACTTTGACCCTTGAGCCATCAACTAGTCTTTGCCGGGAAACCTCTCCTATCATCTCTCCTACCATAATAGGCTGATCTACTCTGAAGGTAACTTCTGTATGCCCCCCCACCAGAGAGATTCCCAATGTTTGGCAGGCAGAATTGACCTCTTCAAAAATTCTCTTCACTAAAGCTTCAGAGGTCCCTTTTCGAGGAAGGAGCAAAGTAGCCAGAAACCAACGAGGAACAGCTCCCAGACAAGCTATATCATTAGCATTAATATTCACGGAATACCAGCCAAGATTGGATGAAGTGAAAGTTATAGGGTCGGTCTTTACCACCAAGCAGGTTTTTCCAAAATCTATAACTGCTGCATCTTTGCCAATCCCCGGACCAACAATGACTCTTTTGTCATGAGAAAGAGAGGAAAATAATTCTTCTAGAAACTTAGGGTCTAGTTTTCCTATTGGAAAAGAATTATTTTCCATTGCTCATATTCCCGTATATCACAATACGCAATACGCACGACGCATCACGTCTCTTGTTCTATTAGTCCTCTTATAACAGACATATTCTTAAAATCATCCCTATCATCCTGGCGCGGCGTTTCCATAATGGCAGGAAGATGGGAAAGTTGACAGTGGTTGACTATTCTCCTGAAGCCCTCCAGGCCAATATGCCCCTCTCCGATATGCCAGTGTCTATCAACACGAGAGCCAAGAGGAGTTTTAGAATCATTAAGGTGAATAAGACAAAGCTTTTCCAAGCCGATTAATCTATCAAAATCATCTATAGTTTCCTCAAACCCCTTTGCCCTGGATAGATCATATCCTGCTTCAAAAGCATGAGCTGTATCCAGACAAACGCCAATGCGATTCTTATCTTCTACCTGGTCACTTATAGCCTTAATCTGAGAAAAAGTATATCCTACTTCTGTTCCCTGACCAGCCGCATTTTCTAGAAGAATAATAACCCTATTTCTCACTCGAACAAATACCTCATTTATAGCCTGACTTATTCTAGCCAGAGCTTCACCTTCATCAGAGCTCCCCTTACTGCCAAGATGAATAACGAGGTAGGGGATAGCAAGTATTTCCGTTCTTATTAAATTATCATATAGACTTTCAACTGACTTAGAGTAAAGACTCTCTTCAGGAGAAACAAGATTGGGAAGATAGGGCATATGTACAAAAACAGGATGAATTTCCTCTTTTGCTATATCTTCCTTAAACATTTTTACTTCATCTTCGATGAATGAACTGCTCTTCCATTGGCGAGGATTATGGGAAAAAATTTGTATAGTCTGGCATCCTAGCCTTTTAGCTCGCTCTGCCACTCTATGAAACCCTCCCCCAATGGATATATGAAATCCGAATCTCATTTCAATTGCCTTCTTATTTTACGTAAAACCCTTTCCTGATTGTAATCAAAAACAGTACAAGAGTCAAAAATCGTCGCTAGTTGCTCGTTGCTTGTCGCTTGTACTCCCTCCCCCCTGAGGGGAAAAAGAGAAAATCGTGAATGATGAATTGTAATTCCTTGTTTGTCATTACGAACGAAATGAAGCAATCCACGAAGCGTCGCGAGATCACCGAAGGGAACCGTAGTAATCTATTGGGGTTGCTTCCTCGCTAACTAGAGTTCGCTCGTCCCAATGACAACAACAATGAACTATGAACAAAGCAGAGAGAAGAAAGAGAATAAGTATCGAGCATCTAGAATCGAGTATCTGACATCGAGTAACAAGAAGATTGATTGACGAGATACAAGCAACGAGCGACTAGCAACGAAAGGTATTGACAGAAAGTGAATTTATGTTATTCTACCAATGGAGGAAAGAAGATGACCAAAGAGCTTGCTTATGTCCTTATCAATCCCTATACTATCCGCAAGTCTCGCACCGGCGGAGTAATTAATCGTCTCCTTTCCTGGGGAAGATTAAATCTTGTGGCAGCAAGGATGTTTGCTCCCAGTAGAAAACTAATAGAAGAATATGCTGAAGCTGTAATGACCTCGGGAGGAAAAGAGGAAAAAAACATAAAGATTATTAAGGAGATTAAAAATTATCTTTTTACCAATTATCTACGCTGGGAAGAAAGTGATTTTCCTCCCCGGGTTATGCTCCTCCTTTTTGAAGGGGATAATGTTATCGAAGAGCTAAAGAGAGTAGTGGGACATATTACCAAAATCTCCATTGGAGAGACCATACGTGGTACTTATGGTGATTACATCGAAAAAAATGGAAGAATTGCCTACTTTGAGCCAGCTGTACTTATTGGCTCAGATGAAGAGGGAATAAAACAAGAACTTAAAATATGGGCTAAATACTCCAAAACTGACAGTGGAGTTTTAGAGAAAATAGTTAACTATCCTCCTGAAGTCAAATTAGAAAAAACTCTGGTTCTCATAAAGCCGGATAGCTTCCAGGAGCTAAGTTCCAAAGTCGGCAATATTATCGATAGATTCTCTCAGACAGGTCTTTTTATCATAGGAGCGAAGGTAATTCAGATGGGAGTTAGAGAAGCAGAGGAGTTTTATGCGCCCATAAAAGAGAGATTGGCAGAAAAGATGAAAGGAAAACTCCTGAAACAAATCAGGTCTTCCTTGGAAAGTTCACTCGATCTTAAGCTTCCCCAGGGGATAGAAGAAGGAATCGCTGAGGAGCTTAAAGTGTATAAAGCAGAACACGAATTCAACAAAATCATAAAATTCATCTCTGGGATAGACCCCCGAGAAGTTTCTGAAAAGGAAAAGAAAAAGGAAGTTAGGGAAAAATGCTTAGCTTTAGTCTATCAGGGAGAAAATGCCATTATGAAAATCAGAAAGGTTCTGGGAGAAACCAATCCTAAAGAGGCTGATCCAGGAACAGTCCGTAAAGATTTTGGCCTTGATATTATAAAAAATGGAGCTCATGCCTCCGACTCTTCCTTATCAGCCGAAAGAGAGATGAGAATCATTCAAATAGAAAAAGACGATATATCAGAAATAGTAGAAAGGCATTACGGAAGAATCAATTAGACATTCACGACTTAGTTAATTAGGACGCAGATTTTCGCAGTTCTATGTCCAAAAAGAAAATTCCTATACTATAGATTTAACTATCATATCACCAATTTCATCCGTTTTCAAACCACTCTGAGTAGATAAGTCCTTAATCTTGCCCGATGAAAGAGACCTGGCTATAGCTTTATCCACCAAATCTGCTCCCTTTTTTTCTCCCAGATGCTCCAGGAGCATTCCCACAGCTGAAATAGCTGCAAGGGGATTAATTACATTCTTTCCTGTATATTTAGGAGCAGAGCCATGAATAGGCTCAAACATAGAAACGCCCCCTGGATTAATATTACCTCCTGCTGCTATACCCATTCCTCCCTGAATCATAGCTCCCAGGTCAGTAATTATATCACCGAACATATTGCAGGTAACTATCACATCAAACCATTCTGGATTCTTTACCATCCACATACAGACAGCATCAACAAAAGCATGGTCTTTCTTTATAGAGGGATATTCCTTTCCTACCTCTTCAAACACCCTCTGCCACAGATCATGAGCAAAGACAAGTACATTTGCCTTATCACAAAGAGTAAGTTTGTTTTCTTTATTTCTCTTTTTGGCATATTCAAAAGCATATCTGATACACCTCTCTACTCCCTTTCTCGTGTTTACCATCTCTTGAATAGCAATTTCATCCTCTGTCCCCTTTTTAACAAATCCGCCCATTCCTAAATAAAGTCCCTCTGTATTTTCTCTAACCACTACAAAATCTATATCTTCCGGGCCTTTGTCTTTCAGGGGCGTCCAAACACCGGGATAAAGCTTTACCGGACGAAGATTTATGTACTGGTCGAGTCCAAAGCGAATTTTCAAGAGAATCCCTTGTTCCAGAATGCCAGTTTTAACATCGGGATGCCCTATTGCTCCTAAATAAATAGCATCTACTTCTTTCAATTCCTCCAGAGCAGAACCGGGCAATACCTCACCCGTTCTAAGGTATCTCTCTCCTCCAAAATCATACTCAATAGTTTCGTACTTAAACTCTTCTTTATCAGCCACCACCTGCAAAACCTTAAGTGCCTCTCTTGCTACCTCTGGCCCTATTCCGTCTCCCGGAATGACCGCTATTTTATAATCCTTTACCAACTCCTCCTCCTTCTCAATTTCCTTTATGTTTTTATGCAGTTACATCTTCTCGTCCTTCGTCATCTTATCTCTCAAGGCCTCGAAAGGACCATT
>CAZQMG010000124.1:0-1318 GCA_964594375.1 uncultured Clostridia bacterium
TGCTTACATAAGGGGGATTAGAAATAATGAGATTGACTTTCCCTTCTAATTTTAGATGAGCGAGAGGAAAGAATAGGTCTCCCAGTAAAAAAGATATTTTTTTATCTAGATTATGAAATTTAGCATTCCCCTGAGCCACTTTTAGGGCTTTTGACGAAATATCAACAGCATAAACCTTTGATTTTTCCAATTCTTTAGCCAGTTTAATAGCGATGTTCCCGCAGCCGGTGCCCAGGTCTATAATAACGAAATCATCCAACGTTTCCTCGCTCTTTGCTGGAAAGACCATTCTTTTGATTGTTTCCAGACTCTCTTCTACTAGAATTTCTGTCTCCGGGCGAGGGATATAAACATCCGGGGTTACTTTGAACTTAAGACCCATAAAATCTTGTTCTTTTATAAGATAAGCAAGAGGAATATAATGGGACCGCTGAATAACCAGTTTTTTAAAAAGGGAAAGTTCCAAAGGAGAAAGAAGGTACTCACGCTCAAGATAGAGCTTCAGGCGGGTTTTTCCTAAAACATAACTAACTAACAGCTCGGCATTTAAGTGGGGATTTTCTATCTTTCTTCTCTTGAGATATTGGAAAGCCCAGTCTATAGCGTTCTTAATTGTCCAGTTTTTTACCATCCGCCTTCTATTTCTTCCCTACTTGCCTATATAGATTCACCATCTCCATAGCCGAAATAGCAGCATCCCAGCCCCGATTTCCCGCTTTAACCCCTGCCCTTTCAATAGCTTGTTCCAGAGTATCAGCAGTAACTACCCCAAAAATAACAGGGATTCTTTCTCTTAGAGCTAAACCTGAGATACCTCGTGCCACTTGAGAAGATATTGCCTCAAAATGGGGAGTTTCCCCTCTAATAATAGCCCCAAGGCAAATCAAAGCATCGAATTCTCTTTCTTTAAGTAGAGTTGAAGCTAGCGCTGGTATTTCAAAAGAACCAGGAACCCAGGCTACCTCTATATCCTCTTCTTTCACTCCATGTCTGACAAAAGCATCTATAGCCCCTTCTAAAAGCTTTCCTGTAATAAACTCATTGAATCGAGAAATAACAATCCCAAATTTTAAACCCTCGCCGGTTATTTGTCCTTTATAAACTCTCATTTGTCTCCCCCTGTCTTCTTTTCATTCAGTGTTAATAAATGTCCAAGTTTTTTTTGTTTGGTCTTTAAATAAAACTTGTTGATTTCATTAGGTTCTATTTCTAAAGGGATGCGCTCAGTAACCTCCAGGCCATATCCCTTTAATCCAACAATTTTGCGTGGATTATTGGTCAAAAGTCTAATTTTGTGAAGCCCTAAATCAGCTAAAAT
>CAZQMG010000124.1:1418-4728 GCA_964594375.1 uncultured Clostridia bacterium
TAACAAGCTTTTCTTTTTTCCAGCGATAACTTATGATATCAGCTACGCTACACACCTTTAAATTATGTTTCTTAGCAAAAGATAAAAGCTGAGGAAGTCGGGCCATCCGACCATCTTCTCCCATAATCTCACAAAGAACACCAGCAGGATAAAGTCCAGCTAATCTGGCTAAGTCTATTGCTGCCTCGGTATGACCGGCCCGCACTAAAACTCCCCCCTCTCTGCCAATCAAAGGAAAGATATGACCTGGTCTGGCTAAGTCTTCCTTTTTCGCTTTAGTATCAACAAGAACCTTTATCGTCTCGGCTCTATCAAAAGCAGATATCCCTGTGGTGGTGTTATGCCTGGCATCGACAGAGATAGTGTAGGGAGTTCCCTTCAAAGAGGTATTCTCCTCTACCATAGGTTCCAGTCCCAACTGCTTAGCTCTCCTTAAGGTTATAGGAACACAGATAAGACCCCTCCCATATTTAGCCATAAAGTTTACCACCTGGGGAGTAGCTAGAGAAGCAGAAGCAATAAGGTCACCCTCATTTTCTCTTTCCTTATCATCGAGAACAATGACCATTCTCCCTTTCTTAAACTCCTCCAGAATTTCCTCTATTCTATTGAACTCCATTTAATACCCCACTCTTTTTAAAAATTCTTTGTTAATTCTTGACTTATCCGAATGGAAATTACGAATCAACTTATCCATATATTTAGAAATTATGTCTACTTCCAGATTAACTAAATCATCTTTTTTCTTTAAACCAAGAGTAGTATTATCAAGAGTAAAAGGAATTAGGCAGACTCTGAAATCAGTCTCGCCGCAACTGGCAACAGTTAAGCTTACTCCCTCTAGAGTAATACGACCCTGCTCTACTATATATTTCATCAAAGAAAGGGGTGGCTCAATTTGTATAACTACTTCTTCCTTTTTTTTGAATACTTCAGCTACCCTCCCCACTCCATCTATATCACCCGTTACCATATGCCCTCCTAATCTGCCAGTGGAAAGAAGAGCCCTCTCCAGATTGACCTTTTCCCCTTCTCTTGTATAAGATAGATTAGTCTTTTGCAAAGTTTGAGGTATTACTTCAACACTGAAGATATTCTTGCTTACACTTGTTACTGTCAGACAAACCCCATTTACAGCTATACTATGAGACGGCTCCATCCCTTCCCGTACTTTCTGAGCCATTATCTCCAGACTATAACAGGGAGCAGTATGAACTCTTTTTATTGTCCCTGTCTCTTCCACCAATCCTGTAAACATAATATGGTATGTCGTGCCCCCTCACCCTACCCCTCTCCCCTTAGAGAAGAGGGGATTAGACAGCACTTATTTCCTCTTTACAAAAATAAGGTTCAGGTTCTCCTTACTTCCTCTCCCTTTCGGGGAGAGGATTGAGGTGAGGGGAAGATTCCTTTTCTTGTCCTCTATAGTCTGCTGAACTATTTCACAAACCCCTTCAATGTTATTCAGTATCTCTAAGTTATTAAATCTTAGTATGTCTATTCCCAATATGGATAACTCTTTCGTTCTTAATTTATCTCGCTGGTTCTCCCTGTCTTCATAATGACCTCCACCATCAGCTTCAATACCAACCCTGTATTTCGGAGAATAAAAATCTCATATATACCTCCCAATAGAAAACTGCCTTCTGAATTTTGTTCCAGCTATTTGACGATTCCTCAGCACTGCCCAGAGTTTCTTTTCGGCATCTGTTTGATTCTTTCGAAGATTTCTGCACTTTTCTATATTATCCCGCTTCATTCCCCCTCACCCTATCCCTCTCCCCTAAGGGGGAGGGAACTCTCCTCAAAACTCTTGAACTTTACACTACGATCCTACGTTTTTTACTATACACTAACCATTCCGTACAGTTCTTCTTTAGGGAAAGACTTTGTTATCTCATAGATGTCCTTGACTATCTCTATTCTTTTTTGCCAAATTCTTAGATCTTTAAAGCCTTTTATTTTCTTTCCCATTTTCCCAATACGATATACGATATACTACATACGATATACGGTCTTTAATAACAGCAAAGAGGGCTTCTCCAGACCCTTCTTTATCTCTTGCAAGAAACGGGCCCCTAAGTATCCATCAATTACTCGATGGTCACAGGATAAAGTCATCTCCATCATTGGCCTGATAACTACTTTTTTCTCCTCAATTACTGCCCTTTTTTTAATCTCTCCCACCGCCAGTATAGAGACCTGAGGTATATTGATAATAGCGGCAAATTCTTTTATTCCCACCATTCCCAGATTAGAAAGAGTAAAAGCTGCTCCTTCCAGTTCCCCAAGTGAAAGCTTGTCTCCCTTAGCCTTATCTATGAGCTCAATCCTATCTCTGGCAATTTGGAAGAGATCCTTTTTGTCCGCTTTTTTGATTACTGGAACAATCAATCCCCCTTCTCTGGCTACTGCTAAACCCACACCTACATCTGAATGAACCATTAACTTGCCTTCTTCAAAGGTGGAATTCATTCGGGGTAGTTTGTTCAGAGCACGAGCACAGGACTTAATCAATAAGTCAGTATAAGAAAGGTGTATTTTTTCTTTCTCGAACTCTGCTAATAAGTCATCCCGCATTTTCATTGCCTCTGAGAAGTCAACTTCTATCTTAAGATAAACATGCGGAACCTCTTTTTTGCTTTTTGCCATATGCTGCATCTGGACTTTTTCTGAACGAGAAAGAGAAATCTCCTCTTTAATTACAGCTTCTCCCGCTTGAGCCTCTCCTTGCTCTAGTGCTCGCAAAATATCCTCCTTAACTATCCTTCCTGCTGGTCCTGTTCCTTCTATACTGGAAAGGTCAACACTATGTTCTTTGGCTAATTTTTTAGCCAGAGGAGAAGCCTTAACTGGTTTAGTAACAGCTTTTTCCGTGACCTGGGGAGATATTTCTTCCTCTTCTTTTTTTTCTCCTTCCTGCCTAGATGCTTTTCCCTCTTCTTCTGAAATTTCCTCATCCATGCTATCAGCAATAAAAGCAATAGTCTGAGTTACAGGAATCACTTCCCCTTCAGAAGCAACAATTTTTCTAAGAAAGCCGGAAGCAACTGCTTCCACTTCCATATTTGCTTTATCAGTAGCAATTTCTAAGAGAGATTCTCCTTCTTTAATCTTATCTCCTTCTTTCTTTAGCCACTTAATAATCTCTCCTTCTTCCATAGTCTCACCCAACTTGGGCATCATTACCTTTCTCATCATAATACTTTCTCCTCCTTAGCACTACTTATAAACACTATTCCTGTTGAAGTTCCTTTGTAAAGAATTCTAATCGTCAAATTCTAGGAAAAAAAAGGGGCTTTGTCAAGAA
>CAZQMG010000125.1:0-4705 GCA_964594375.1 uncultured Clostridia bacterium
AGAAAGTCAAATAACAATCTTCACCTATAGTGAAGATTATACCAGGAGGAAATGATGAAGAGGAAAAGTATAAGTCTTTTTGCAGAAATTGGGTTAGTACTTATTTTAAGTATCATTTTTGCAGGAGCAGCCGTGGCAAATCAAAAGACGCTGGTAGTCAGTTCTTCTGAACAAAGGATAGATTATGGGAATCGAGTATTTACTTATAAAGGTGAAGTAAAGGCTACCTGGGAAGATATAGTATTAGAGGCAGATGAGATGGATGTTTATCTAACCGAAGAGAATACTCTGAAAGAAATTATAGCCAGGGGGAACGTTAAAGTAATCCAGAAAGAGAAAAATAGGCAGGCTAATGGTGAAAGTGCTATTTACGTTGCTGAAGATGATAGGTTAATTATGGAGGGACAAGTCCATTACCAGGATGAATTGGGGAATGATCTTCAGGCATATAAGATGACTATTTGGATTAAAACAGAAAAAATTGAAGCAGAAGGAACTCCTGTCAAAGCAATTTATGTATTGAAAGAACTGGAAGAGGAGTAAATTCGTGGTTCTACAAGTGGACAATTTAGTAAAAAGATATCGAAAGGTCCCGGTAGTAGATAGGATATCTCTTAAGGTGAGTCAGGGGGAAGTGGTGGGTCTTTTGGGTCCAAATGGGGCAGGAAAAACCACCACTTTCCATCTTATAGTAGGTTTAATCAAGCCTGATCAGGGAAAAATATTGTTAGGAGAAGAAGATATTACCCATCTTCCTACTTATCAAAGAGCGAGAAAGGGGATTGCTTATCTTCCTCAAGGGCCTTCTGTTTTTCAAAACCTCACCGTTAAGGAGAACTTGATAGCCATCCTTCAAACTTTGAATTTTTCTTTAGGAGAACAGGAGGAGAGAGCAAACTATCTATTATCAGAATTGGGAATTAGCCATTTAGCCAAGCAAAAAGCTTATTTGCTTTCTGGGGGAGAGCGTCGCAGGGTGGAAATAGCCAGGGCTTTAGTTACTTCTCCTCACTTCATTCTTCTTGATGAGCCTTTTGCTGGGATAGATCCCATTACTGTTTCTGATTTGCAGACGATTATTTCTGAGCTTAGGAATAAGAACATAGGGGTACTTCTTACTGACCATAGTGTTCGAGAGACTCTCCAGATTACTGATTTTTCCTATATTGTATATCAGGGGAGAATTCTTATTACCGGGAAAAGAGATGAGCTTACCCAAGACAAGAAAGCAAGGGAGATTTTTTTGGGAGAGAAATTTAGACTTTAAAATAGGAAAGATTATTCTTCTGCTATTCTTTGCAATGGCGATAAGCTTCCTCTTTATGGTTTTTCCTTCCTTTTCTTCAGAAAGAACCTTCCAAATTAACCTTCAAGCAGATTACATTAGCTGGAGTGAAGACCTGTCCATCGTTATAGGAAAAGGAAAGGTCAGTTTAGAATATAAAGATGTTCAGATTGAAACAGAAAATGTAAGGATAAATTTACATACTTCCGAACTTTTAGCCTGGGATAAAGTGACTTTTAGACTGAAAGCGCGAAGAATAGAAGGAGAGAATCTCAGGTATAATCTAGAGAAAGGAGAAGGGACAATTGAACATCCAAGGGGAAGGGAAGGTCTCTTTTTTTATAGGGCAGAAGAGGCTTATTTTTCCTCAGAAATAATAGAACTGAAAAAAGCCTACTTTACCAGTTGTGAGCTTTCCTTGCCTCATTATAAGATAAGAGCAGATAGAATTAGTATCCGCCTGGAGGATGAGATTGTGATGAATAATGTTACCTTTTGTCTAGGAGATATACCTGTTTTTTGGTTACCCTTTCTTGTGCAATACTTACGGGAGGAGAATCGATTTATACTTCCCAGTTTTAGCTACAGTGATTTTGCTGGTTGGTCGGCTCAGACGGGATATTACTTTTATGCTTCTCCCTCTTTTCAGGCTAAGCTACATTTGGATTACAGAGAAGAAAAGGGGTGGGCAGAGGGGATAGACGTTTCCTATCGTCTTGAAGGAGGCAAAGGTAAGCTGAGCACTTACTTTGTCAAAGAGAAAGATACGCAAGACGAAAGGTGGTTGGTTAGATTGGAACATCAACAGAGTCTTTCCAAATCTACTTCTCTTAAACTCCGATTGAATCGGTTGAGTGATGAGGATTTTCTCAAAGATTATTTTGGCCAAGAGTACCAAACTGCTTATTTATACTTGGCCCATCGGGGATCAGGCTATAATGCAAGTATTCTAGCGCAACCAGTAGTTAATCCCGTTTTCGAAAAAGGTTCTATAGAGCGTTTACCCCAGCTCAAGCTTAATTTCGATTCCCAGAGAATAAATGAATCCTATCTCTATAGTGAAGAGGCTGTAGAGATTACTAATTTCAAGAAGGAAGATGAAAGTATTCTACGGGCTGATGGATTCCTTGACATTTCTTCGCCCTGGACCAATCTTGGGTATTTTAAACTTAGACCCAGGATAGGATATCATCTATTTGGTTATTGGTATGAAAGAGAAGGAGAGAAACTGAGTGGTTACCGGAGTATCCCTTACCAGGAATTAAATCTGTTTTCTGAACTTACAGTTAAATCTGAAAATTACACGCACATAGGAAGATTCTCTTTAGATTATTATCATTCTTCCGAAGTTAAAGATGGTTCTGAACTACCCTTTAGCCTGGGAGATTATAGTAAAGAAACCAGTACAATCCATCCAGAAAATCTGATAAAATTTAATTTAAGAAACTATCTTTATTCCGGGAAACTTGGACTTCTTTCAGGAGAAGTGAAAGTCAATTATGATTTAACTAAAGAAAAAGAAAGACTTTCTCCTGTGGAGGTAAAATTTTATCTGGCTTCTCCCTTACCTTATACGGAATATGTCGATATCCATTTTGTCTATAATCCTTATAGAAAAGAATACGAGGAAATAAAGGGCAGTCTAGGCTTGAAAGGCAATCAGTGGAATCTAAAAGTAGGAATGGAGCGATATCCTCAAGAGGGCTTGACAGATATTACTGCTCAAGGAGGTTTTAGTATGGGGGAAAAATGGAGAATGTCTACCTACTTTCGTTATGATTGGGAGAAAAAGAATATAGAAGAGGAAGTATATTCCCTCTGGCGGGACCTTCATTGTTGGGAAGTTAGATTGTTCTTGAAGAATAAACCAGAAAAGGAGTATTGGATTGCTCTGCACATAAAAGCTTTTCCTAGCCATTGGATTAAATATCATCCTGAACTTGAACTATTGGAATATCAATAAACTAGTTGCTCGTCGCTAGTTGCTCGTCGCTCGAAAGGAAAAGCAGAAGACTGAAAGGCTTAATTGACGAGATACTAGCAACAAGCAACTAGCAACGAAACTGGAGGAGAAAATGAGAGTTTTAGTAATAGGAGGGGGAGGAAGAGAGCATGTTTTGTGTTGGAAATTGCGGCAGAGCTCCCGAGTGGAGAAAATCTATGCTGTTCCTGGGAATGCAGGTATGGCAGAGGTTGCTGAGTGCGAGAAAATTGAGTATGAGAATGACTTCTCTTATCTTGCCCGTCTAATTAATAAAGAAAAGATAGATTTTATTATAGTAGGTCCGGAGGTTCCTTTAGTTAATGGAATAGCAGACTACCTTGAGAAAAAGAAAGTAGCTGTTTTTGGCCCTTCAAAAAAGGCTGCTTTACTGGAAGGGAGTAAAGTATTCGCCAAGAAATTCATGAAGAAATACGGCATCCCTACGGCCGATTTTGAGATTTTCTCTGATTTAACTAAGGCTATCTCCTACATAAAGAAAGAAGGTCCAAGGGTAATCAAGGTAGATGGTCTGGCTGCTGGTAAGGGAGTTTTTTTACCAAACACGAAGGAAGAAGCTATAGAAGCTATAGAGTTAGCTATGGAGAAGGGAGTTTTTGGAGAGGCCGGCAAAAGAGTAGTAATAGAAGAAAAACTTAAGGGAAGAGAGCTTTCTTTTATTGTTATTACTGATGGAAAGAGTATTAAGCCATTGGTTTCCAGTCAGGATTATAAACCCATTTATGAGGGAGATAAAGGTCCTAATACAGGGGGAATGGGAGCTTATTCTCCTGCTTTTGTTCCTTTCTCATTGTATAAAAAGATAATGAAGCAGATAATAATTCCTACTCTAAAAGGAATGAAAAAGGAGAAAAGAGAGTTTAAAGGAGTTTTGTATGCTGGGTTGATGATTGAGAACGGAAACCCTAAAGTTTTAGAGTATAACGTTCGTCTGGGAGACCCAGAGACTCAGGTAATTCTCCCCCGCCTGAAGAATGATTTACTGGATATTCTTTTAGCGGCAAGGGAAGGAACTCTGAACAGGATAAATCTTAGATGGCACTCCCAGGCAGCAGTCTGTGTAGTTCTTGCCTCGGGCGGTTATCCGGGTTCCTATGAAAAGGGTAAGTCTATTATGGGTCTAGAGAAATTATTCTCTCTGAATAATGTATTTCCTTTTTGTGCTGGAGTGAAAAAAGAAGATAGTTCTTTGATAACTGATGGAGGCAGGATAGTAGGGATTACAGCTATGGGGGATAATCTTAATAAAGCAGCACAACAAGCCTATCGAGCTATAGACAAGGTTCATTTTGAAGGAATGTATTATCGCCGAGACATAGGCAAGAACCGTATATAGGATATACCATATACGATATACGAAATAATTTCTTGACAAAAAAATCTATTATAATAATATTAAAAATGTTTCAGAGCAGAAC
>CAZQMG010000126.1:0-4691 GCA_964594375.1 uncultured Clostridia bacterium
ATCGAATTTGACAGGATAGGAAGGATTGTTATAATAATCTGAGCTTGAGAAAAAATTCACAATCTGAGGTAGCGATGGACAAAGATAAAATAGAAAGAGGAGTCAAATTATTCCTGGAAGGCATAGGGGAGAATCTTGAACGACTAGGTATAAAAGAAACCCCGGCCCGAGTAGCCCGAATGTGTGAAGATATCCTGGCAGGAATAGAAGAGGACCCCCGAAAAGTATTAACAATTCTCAGGGGAGAAAAACATGATGAGATAATTCTCCTCAGAGATATACCTCTTTACTCATTCTGCGAACACCACCTGCTCCCTTTCCTGGGAAAGGCACATATTGCCTATATCCCCGAGGAGGGAAGAATAACTGGGCTAAGCAAACTGGCCCGGGTAATAGACCTTCTCAGCAAAAGACTTCAGGTGCAGGAAAGGCTAACTACTCAGATAGCAGATATGGTAAACGATACTCTCAAACCAAAAGGAGTTATGGTAATAATAGAAGCTGAACATCTTTGTATATCTATGAGAGGAATAAAGAAACCAGGGGCAACTACAGTTACCTCAGTGGTGAGAGGAATATTCAGAAATAATCCGGCTACCCGAGCCGAAGCCATGGAGCTCATTAAAGGTTCAAAAAAATAAAGAAGGAGAAATAGAAATGCTATCAGATCTAGAAATTGCTCAGGCAGTAAAAATGAAACCAATCATGGAAATTGGTCAAGAAATCGGTATAAAAGAAGAGGAAATTGAACTTTACGGCAGACACAAAGCCAAAATCTCTCTCGATATATTAAAAAGACTAAAAGATGCACCTAATGGAAAATTCATTACAGTAACTGCTATTACTCCCACTCCTCTAGGAGAAGGCAAAACTGTTACCAATATTGGTTTAGGGCAGGGCCTGGCTAAAATAGGAAAGAAAATCTGTAATACTCTACGTGAACCATCTAAGGGTCCCACTTTTGGGATAAAAGGCGGTGCTTGTGGGGGAGGGTATTCTCAGGTAGTCCCCATGGAGGATATTAATCTTCACTTTACCGGAGACATTCACGCCTGTGAATGCGCCCATAATCTCCTGGCTGCGGCTGTGGATACCAGTATTCTTCTCAAAAATAAACTTAATATTGACCCCTTAAATATCACCCTGCGGCGCTGTGTAGATATAAGTGACCGCGCCTTAAGACACATCATTGTCGGATTAGGCGGTAAAACCAATGGTTTTCCCCGGGAAACTGGCTATGATATCACCGTGGCCACAGAGACTATGGCTATCCTTGCTTTGACTACCGGTCTCTTCGACCTCAGAGAAAGATTGGGTCGAATGGTTGTTGGTTATACTTATGACGGTAAACCGGTGACGGCCGAAGACCTTAAATTTGCCGGAGCGATGACTGTCCTCCTTAAGGATGCCATAAAGCCCAATCTAGTTCAAACCCTGGAGGGTACTCCTTGCGTAATGCATGCCGGTCCCTTTGCCAACGTTGCTCATGGCAATAACTCCGCTCTGGCTGACATGGTAGCTCTAAAGCTAGCTGATTATGTAGTCACTGAGAGCGGCTTTGGAGCAGATTGTGGCTGCGAAAAGCTGATAAATGTCAAGTGTCGCCAAAGTGGATTAAAACTCGACTGCGCAGTAGTGGTAGCCACAGTGAGGGCTCTCAAGATGCACGGAGGCGCCTTTACTGCTCGTCCGGGCGTACCGCTGGACAAGAAATTAATGGAGAAAGAAAATATGCCTGCTCTGGAAAAGGGCTGTGAAAATATGATGAAACAGATTGAGAATGTGCTGCTCCATGGAGTCCCGGTGGTAGTAGCTATCAATAAATTCACCTCTGACACTGATGCCGAAATAGAGCTAGTACGCAAAAAGGCTCTGGAGGCGGGAGTAGAAGATGCTGTTCCCAGTGAAGCCTGGACTAAGGGAGGAGACGGATGTATTGAACTGGCCGAAGCAGTTGTGGCTGCCTGTGATAAGCCCAATGATTTTCACTTTCTCTATCCTGATAATATATCAATCAAGGAAAAAATTGAGACTATCGCCAGTAAAATATATGGAGCAGATGGAGTTGACTATTCTCCTTTGGCTAACAAAAGAATCGAGCTTTACACTAAACTTGGCTATGACAGAATGCCTATTAATATGGCCAAAACTCATCTTTCTCTCTCGCATGACCCAAGTTTAAAAGGTGCACCCAAGAACTTCCGCGTTCCGGTGCGCGATGTGAGAGCCTCAGTGGGAGCTGGTTTTCTTTATCCACTATTGGGCGCAATGAATACTATGCCTGGCCTGCCTTCAAGACCAGTTGCTGTTGATGTGGATATTGACAAAGAGGGAAAAACAGTGGGACTGTTTTAGTTGCTCGTCGCTAGTTGCTTGTTGCTCGAAAAAAAGGAAACGCAAAACGTGGAGCGAAAAACGCAATCTGAAAACAAAATTCAAGATAGCTCATAGTTCATCGATAAAACAACACTTTCCTCTCCCCCTAGGGGAGAGGATCAAGGTGAGGGGGCACGACATACGATATACGCAATACGACATACGAAAATA
Source organism: uncultured Clostridia bacterium (assembly GCA_964594375.1). Classification (GTDB taxonomy): domain Bacteria; phylum Aerophobota; class Aerophobia; order Aerophobales; family AE-B3A; genus AE-B3A. Next base: position 2,548 of record CAZQMG010000126.1, read on the forward strand.
AAGGAGGTTTATTTAAATGGCAGCACAAATTATAGATGGAAGAAAAATTGCTGAAGAAATCAAAGAGAAACTAATAAAAGAAATTGAGGAATTAAAAAAGCAGGGAATCACTCCTTCCCTATCTGCCATTCAGATAGGTGATGACCCTGGTACTGAAGTCTATGTGCGGGCTCAACAAAGGTCTTGTGAAAAAATAGGACTTGAGTATAAACTACATAAATTCAAAAAGGACATTTCCCAAAAAGAACTTAGAGACTTTATTGCCCGCTTAAATGAAGATACGGGAGTAAGCGGAATAATTCTGCAGATGCCTCTCCCTTCCCAATTGGATGGCCGTATCTTGCAGGGGGTGATTGATCCCGAAAAGGATGCTGAAGGAGTCTCCCCGGCCAATATGGGCATGGTTGTCTATGGAAAACCCCTTCTGGCGCCCTGTACTGCTACGGCGGTAATGGAACTAATCAATTCTGTCGGGGTGAAGCTCTACGGTAAAGAAGCAGTTGTGGTAGGACACAGCGATATCGTCGGTAAACCTACAGCTCTTTTATTGCTGGACAAATTTGTTACTACCTCTGTCTGCCACATTGCTACCGGAGAGCGAGGCACCTTGCCTCAGTATGTATCCCAGGCAGAAATACTCATTGTAGCGGTGGGAAAGGCAAACCTGGTTAAGGGAGAGTGGGTTAAAGAAGGAGCTATTGTCATTGACGTGGGGATTAATAGAGTGGAAGGAAAAATTGTGGGAGATGTGGAATTCGAAGTAGCTAAAGAAAGAGCTTCCTACATAACTCCTGTTCCGGGAGGGGTCGGCGCCGTAACTACGGCTATGCTCCTGAAAAACTGCGTGCAGGCGGCTAAACTACAAAGCAAATAATTAGGAGGTGAAGAAAATGGCAATGAAAGGTGCCACAGAGACGAGAAATTATGAGAAAGGTTCATCAGAAGTTTTCTCTGCTGTTAGCAAGGCCTTGGAAGACCTCAAGGTTCGTATAATTGACAAGGACGAGAAAGCAGGAAAGATTACAGCAGCTACTGGGTTTTCCCTATTCTCTACTGGTGGCGAGGTATCAATAGAAGTAAGAGCTGTTCCTGATAGCAAGGAAATTGCGGTAACTATAGAGGAAAAACCAAAAATGAAAACAGTTGTTACTGACTGGGGACAATCTTCGCGGGACATCAAACGCCTGTTTACCAAACTCGAAGAACATCTAGGGATTGAACCGGAAACAGTTGAAAAAAAAACTGGCAAAAAAAAAGACAAGCAAACAAGCACCTGTCCCTCATGTGGTCAATCTATAGGAACAGCAGATAAATTTTGCCAGAACTGCGGAGCGAAATTAAGCCGTTGATTAGGTAACCCTAAATAAGCTAATTAGGACGTAGATTTTCGCAGATTCATCGCCAAAAAGGAAATTCCTATATGATGAACTTACCCCCTCTCCCTTCCCTCTCCCCCGTGGGGAGAGGATTGAGGTGAGGGGAAAAAGGAAATTCCTATACTATTAAATTATAAAGGAGGTAAAAAAATGGCTTTCTGTCCAAAGTGCGGCAAAGAAGTCACTTCAGATTCAGCTTTTTGTTCCTCATGTGGATCTAATTTGAAAGGCACAAAGAAAGGTTCTCCCCCTGCCTCTTCCCAGAAAAAAGTAACCACAACTGAAAAAACCGGACTAGGTGCACTGGATGTAAAAACCTATATGATTATTTCCACGGCTGGCTTGGGAGCAGTAGCCTTGTTAGCCATTATGATGAGAGATAGTGTAGGTTTTATACTTTGTGCTGCCCTATGCGCTGCTCTCTACTTCTGGGGGGTGAAAAAGTTAGAAGAAGGCGATAGCGCAACAGCCAAGAGAACTTCTTTGATTGTAGGTATCATCGGGGGAGTGATTGGTTTAGCGATGTTGCTATACAGCCAGTTTACCGGCGCTATCGTTATTTTAGTTGTTATTCCTGCCTTCTTGGCCTGGTATAAATTGGAGCAGAAAAGCTAAGGGGAAGATAAAGGTCTGTTATTGGGAATGATTATGCTATGATATGTTTTAGTTCTTTGGGCTTAACCTGTCTTAAATCCAGCTTTCGCTCCAGCATAAATTTCTCAGACTCTTCTCTAAGTTTTCTTACTCTCTGTTTGGCATTTAATCTCT
>CAZQMG010000127.1:0-4598 GCA_964594375.1 uncultured Clostridia bacterium
GGCAGTATTTTCCCAAAGCTACCATAGGGGACATGTATGTTTATTTGTGCGACCAAGCAAGGCTGCGCAGCCAAAAGAGGCTGGAGCATACTTGCAGTTTGCCGGAAGCACTTGAAGAGATTGGCATACTGGCAAAGGCAACCCAGATTATTTTGTCGCGTGAGGGACTCAAAGAAAGAATTATGAATATTTTTCGTCCTTGATTTCTGTTTCCGCTTCCTTTTTTAGTTTTGCCTGCTCCTTCATCAAATAGACAAGTTTGTTTTGAACTTTGCCATTGACTGTATTTTCAGCAAAAGAGCCATCCTTATCTCTCTTTCCTGCTTCAACCCCGGTCAGTATTTCTATTCCCTCGTCTATGGTTGATATGGGGTAAATGTGGAACTTACCCTCTCTTACTGCATCAATCACTTTGTTTTTCAGGGTAAGATTTCTGATGTTGCTCTTGGGAATGATTACTCCTTGCTTTCCGGTGATTCCCTTAGCCTGACAGACATCGAAAAAGCCTTCTATCTTCTGGTTTGCTCCTCCAATTGGCTGTATTTCACCGTGTTGATTTACCGAGCCGGTAACGGCTATACTCTGCTTAATGGGTAACTCGGATAGGCTGGAAAGTAGAGCAAAAAGCTCGGTTGAGGAGGCACTGTCTCCCTCTACGAAGGAGTAGCTCTGTTCAAAGGTCAGAGTTGCCGACAAAGAAAGGGGAATCCTGCCACCGTATTTTCCTCCCAGATAGCCTGAAAGAATGAGGACCCCTTTATCATGGGTCTTCCCACTCAGTTTAGCCTCACGTTCAATATTGATGATTCCCTTATTCCCCATGAAGGTCTGAGCAGTTATTCTAGAGGGTTTGCCGAAGGAGAACTCTCCATAAGTATAGACGGAAAGAGCATTTACCTGGCCCACCTTTTCTCCTTCAGTGTCAATGTAGATACTACCTCGCTCAATCATCTCCTGTATCTTATTCTCCAAAAGGCTGGAGCGGTATTCTTTTTCTTCCAGGGCCTTTTCCACGTACTTTCTGCTGACATGGGTACTTTTATCAGCTTTGGCCCAGAAATTTGCCTCTCTCAAGAGATTGGCTATTTTTCCGAACTGAAGAGAAAGTTTATCCTGATCTGCGGCCAACCTGCTGCCATATTCCATAATAGCTGCTATTGCAGTCCTGTCGCAATGCTTTAGTTTTTCATCATTACAGATTTTGCAAATAAAGCGAGCACATTGAATCACTGCATTGTCATCCATTCCTGTTTCGTAGTCAAAGTCCGCTCTTATTTTGAATATCTTTTTGAAATTGTCATCATAAGTATGCAGAAGGTCAAATATTTCTCCTCTCCCTATCATTATCACCTTAATATCTAGTGGTATGGGCATTGGCCTGAGGGCGCTAGAGGAGAGAAAAGCGTACTGTTCAGCTACCTCTTCAATCTTGGTTTCCTTATTCCTGAGATTTCTCTTCAGGGTATCCCATACAAAAGGATTTCTCAATATTCCTTCAGCATCGACCACCAGATATCCGCCATTAGCCTTGAGGACAGAGCCAGCTTTGATTTTGGTAAAATCAGTGATCAGAGCTCCTAGCTGAGCTTTCTTTTCCACTCTTCCAAACATATTACTATAGGTGGGATTTGTCTCCATTATTACCGGAGCTCCTTTAGTGTGAGAATTATCTACTGCTACATTAATCTCGTATCTGATGAAAGAATCTTGCACCGGAATTTTGACGCCCAGGAAGGAAGGTTCCTCTTTGGTTCTCAAGAAATCACCAACATTATCTACCAGGTCAGTCTTGACCTCATCGAGATAATGCAAGACATCCAGGTAATCCTTATAATTCGCCTTCAGGATATCAATGCGATAGCCAACTAGTGATAGAGCCATATCTTTATTGAATTTGGTGAGTTCCTCTTTTGATTTTCTGTCTAGAAGATTGAATTGCTCAAAGGTCTCTTTTATGTTTTTTTGAACAGTTTTCATATTCTCTTCAATTCGCTTGCGTTCCTTAAGGCTGAGCTTATGAAATTCTTCCTCACTCAAAAGTTCGCCATTGTTCTTTAGGGGAATGGGAGCAAATCCCACGGGTATTCTCTTGATTTGAAAGCCTTTTTTTTGAGCCTTTTTCTCTATGTCGGAAAAGAGCTGTCGTTTTTGCTCTTCGTAACTTTCCGAGATCTTGGAGGTTCTTTCCTTATAGTCTTTGGTTTCAAAAGCTTTGGGTATTTCTGTCCTAAGGCTGATGAGCAAATCTTTCATCTCTTTCTGCCATATTTTTCCTTTACCAGGCGGAAGGGCTATAGACCTGGGTTGGTCGGGATCCTGGAAGTTATTGACATAACACCAGTCGCCGGGGGCCTCTTTCTTAGCGGCAAGTTCCCTGAGGATTCTCTCTACAGTACTCGTCCTTCCAGTATCGCTCACGCCAGCTACATAGACGTTATAGCCAGGACTATCGATATTGAGGCCAAATTCGATGGCCCTGATAGCTCGATCCTGTCCGAACATACCCCTTATTTCTGGTACTGCTTCAGTGCTCTCGGAGGTAAAATCTTTTAGATCGAAGTTCCTCTTTAGCTGATCATACGAAAGAGTCTGGTATTTCGGCTTCACTTTAGCCTCCTTTGTTGCAAGAAGATTATTTTCAGGGTTTATATTTTAATATTACCCTTGGCGCCGTCACTCATTTAGAAGTTTTGATAACCTCATCTAGGAAGGCAGACTCGGGGAGAGCTCCCTCAAAGCCAAATTTTTCATTTATTATCACCTTAGGGACTCCCATTACTCTATATTTGTTGGTTAAATGGGGGAATTCAGCCGACTCTACCATATCTGATGTGATGTATTCACTCTCCAGGGCGAGTTTGTGAGCCATCTGTACTGCTGATAAGTAGAGTATTTATTTTCTTGCGAGCAGCGTATACTACAGCAGTCATTCCCGCCGGCCCCCCACCGATTATGGCTAGGTCATAAATTAATTCACTTTTCCCGGCTGGACCTTTCTCCTCTTTAGAAAGAACAAAGTCTAACTCCATACGTCTCTCCTGCTCCTTTCACTCGACCACGTTGGTGGCTAAGTTATTTTATAGCAATAAAAATATGAATGTCAATAAAATAGCTTGTATCTACCCTGAGAGCTCTGGGTCTTTTTTTTAAAACAAAATCGTCCTAAAATGTCATTGCGAAGGACGAAGTTCTGAAGCAATCTCAAAATAAGTTTAAGACAAGCTTTGCAGTTTCAAGAGGAGATTGCTTCGCTTTGCTCGCAATGACGAAATTGTACTTTTTCAGAGTCTCTACCCTGATTAATTGACATCAAGCAGGTACGCTATTATAGTTATGATTAGAAGAGGATATTTCTGTCATTGAGTTGACTTTATTTCAGCTTAGGAATTTAAATAATTTATAAGTGGTGAAGCAGAAGGAGAAAAGTTCCCTCTTGCTCGAGTGGTGAGTAGTTAATTGGTGAGGGGTTAATTAACCATTAACCAATAAGCTATGCCGAGCGTAGTGAGGCCTATCTTATTTGGTTACCAGGGATTTGATGAAAAGGCAAAGAAGAAACTCTTTTATTTTAGGAAGGTAAGTCAAAGATGAAATATAGAGAGTTCATAGCAGAGCTTGAACGAGGGAATGTTGCTCTAGCTTATCTTCTTGAGGGAGAAGAAGGCTATCTAAAAAAAGAAGCTCTAAAAAGGCTTAAGAAGAAGATTATCTCACCTGACTATGAAGATTTTAACTATGAACGATTTTCCGGCGAAAATAGTGCGGTGGGCCAGATTATAGAATCATTGAGTACACTTCCTCTTAAGGGAAAGTGGCGACTGGTAGTAGTGGAAGAAGTGGATAAACTATCAGAAAAAAATCAAAAGATTGTCGCTGAATATTTAGATAATCCAGTGAAGACTACCTGTCTTGTCTGTATAGGAGAAAAAATAGACAAACGAAGGAAGCTTTACAAAGACTTTCTGAAAAAGGGAAGAATTGTTTCCTTTTACTCCTTGTATGATGGGGAAGTTGTTGATTGGATTAAGAAAAGAGTAGAGGAAGAGAACAAAAGAATCAGCCCCCCGGCTCTATTTTGTATTAAAGAAAGAGTGGGGAGCGCCAGGCGAGACTTGAACAATACTATAGAAAAACTCCTTCTCTATATACACCCTAGGAAAGCAATAGAAAAGGAGGACGTGGAAGAGGTATTAGGAGAAGGCGCAGGGGGAGGAGTATTTGATTTGACCAAAGCCATAAGGGAAAGAAATCTTGCGGGAGCCATGTCTCTTTTGGCAAAGCTTTTGGAGAGAGGAGAGATACCTTTAAGAATCCACTCTCTCATAACACGGGAGATGCGGATATTACTAAGGATCAAAGAGAGAGAGGGAAGAATCTCTTCTCAGGAGGCATGTACTATTATTTTCGGTCCAAGGAGCTATTATCCGCCCTTTTATACAAAAATAGCTAGCGATTACATTAGAGCAGTGAGGAAACTCGATTTTCCTGATTTAATCACTAGCTATCAATATCTAGTAGAAACAGAAGCCTCCATTAAAACAGGAAGAGAAGAGCCAGATTTAGCCATTGAAAGAATGATTTTACATATCTTACAGCCA
>CAZQMG010000128.1:0-4596 GCA_964594375.1 uncultured Clostridia bacterium
GGGTCATCTTCCCCTCTATATCACAGGCATTAATGGGATTATCCTTTTGGAAAAGCTCTTTCTGATGCTTGATCCATTTATGACATCGCTTAGGAAGAGGACTGAGATAACGGGGAGAAGATCAGCTTTAATCTCTGGCATTTTTCTCTCCTGATGTTCTTAATAAATTTTCTCTATTATACATCAGGAGAGAGTTTTAGTCAAATTTAATCATTTTATTTTTGTTTTTTATTAGATCTTTTTTCAAGAAGCAAAATTTTGAATTGCCGAAAATAGGTTAAAGGAGATTATCTTTGTGTATTATCAAGTTAAATCTTTGCAAAGATATCATAATGAACTCAATATTAGGATAAATATAACAATTACATGTAATACTTGATTTATTGTTCAACTAATTCTACTCTTCTGTTCTTTGCTCTTCCAGCTTCGTCTTTGTTTGATGCCACTGGTGCTAGTGGACCATTTCCATAAGCTTTTAGTTGGTTTTCATTAACAGTGTATTTTGAAACCAATTCATTTAAAACTGCTTTTGCTCGTTGTTCCGACAAAAGCATATTATTTTTGAATTCACCAACATTGTCTGTGTGCCCTACAACATAAAGCTTAAGCCCTGAATTGATTTTTAGCAGCTTTGCAATCTCTTCAAGGACAGGCCCTGACTCCGGCTTCAATTCAGCCTTGCCGGTGTCAAAGTGTATGCCATAAACAGCAATATGACCTGTTTTGGTAATATTCTTGGCCATTAGGTCAGCGTTAACTGTTATCATACCTGTTTCCATCGGTTTGATCTCAATGACATCAAGCTGCACCAAAGGGCATTCTTCATTCCAACAGTCCTTAGAAACAAACAGGGATATATAAATATCGCCATCCGGACGGGCAAGCTTTGCGGACAGATAGCGTTGGGCAGGCTCATTATTGCTTGGCAGGCGGTCCCCTTCGGGAAGTGGATTATTAATATCCTGAAAGATATATCCCGGCCACATATAACCCAGTTCTTCTCCCTTTCCTGAAAATAGGATATCAAAGCCGGCATCTTTCATGGCGATCTCGTAATTTCGATAGACTTCGAAGAAACTACGGTTTTTGGGGATACCAGCATATTGAATGCGTGTTACCTTGCCTTCTAAATGGAGCTTCTTGAATAGTTTGTCCTCTTCGGGTCGGTTCCCGAGAGGAAGTGTATATTCATCGAATTCGTGCTGGACGTATACTACAATAACTGAGCCCGGAAAACGGGAAATCAGAGGGTAATCTTTACTCCCCTCTACATCCGTTTCTGATTGAGCATACGTTGCAGTCGTACAAAAAATTAATCCAGCCAACAGTAATAAAAATATTTTAATCTTCATGGTAATACCTCCTTAATTTGATTATAAGGTTCATTATGACTTTGTCAATTATTTTCCCCTTGTTGCATCACGAGCGGGAATTATAATTGTCGCTCATCATATTTATTTTTCTTAAAACAAAGGTCTAACGTATTATAAAAAGCATTAAAAGCACCCATAAGCCGTTTTTACTTAAATGGGTAGAAATGTACCTGGAAATCATTGAACAAAAAAGAATCCCAGATAAATATGAAGATGAAAAGCTTAAACCCAGATTCGGTAAACTAAGCTATTTTATGGCAAAAACTCATTTTTGGACTTTCAAAAGCTATGATTTCATTCTAAGATGCAAGTCAAGGTGGCAATCTTTACTCCTTATTCTTGAAGATTTGCTTTTTGTCTAAATCTAAGCGATTTTTGGCGTACCTTCCCCGTGAGGGGAGGAAATTTATACTACCTTTTCAATGTGCCGAGTACTTAGACCACGTAATAAGGCTTACCTTTAGCTAGTTCTCTAAAGATATACTCAAAAAGCTCCTTATAGGGATAAAACTTGTAAACATAGATGGGGTCGGGTCTTGATTTTTGAATTGCTGCATTCCTGATTCTTTTTTTGTTTTTTACCTTTAGCCTTCTTCAATGCCTTGCTTGTTGGGGAACAGTGCATCCTTAGGAAATTTCCCTTCTGTTTTGTCCTCTTTTTTCTTTATAAGCTTCTTTAAGTTTTTGAGGAAATACTGTCTATTTGGGAACGTCCTTGTCGTGAAATTCGCTCATATTAATTTCTTCTTAAACTCGCTCAGAGTATAGCGACCTTGAAAAATGAGTGCAGAGGTTGATAGGGTTTTTGCATGCGGTTCGAGTTTGTCGTATTGGTTTTTTATATATCTAGAGAATTGGTCACGATGCGCTATCGGCAATTCATATGGCGGCGATAGGATAGTTTTACAGTCGTAAAATATTATTTTATCCTCTTTTATGATGCCATCCGGTTCTTCTCGACCCGGGGTTTGTGGCTTAACGGTAAGTCGGAAGATTGACTCGAAAATATATCTTGTTGCTCTTTCAAAATCCGCAGTGACTGTCCATATTTCTCAACATCGAGTTTATATGGATGAGAAGTTACGATTTTTTCGCGGTACGCTGCCTTCTTCTGCCAAAAAAAACAAAAACCCATTCTTTCAAAACTGAAAGAATGGGTTCATTAACACATAATCTTAACAGCGACATTTTCTTTTGGCTGGAAGGTCTTGATTTTTCCCTCCTTGTCGTTTCCGATAATCTTTCTTTTCGTTTACCTCTCTGTATGGATAAATTTAGTTGTGTTGTATGTAAGTACAACATTTTTCTAGCTTTTGTCAAATTTTGGGCGGGATTTAGGAAGGAAGTTATGCTCCTCTCCTATTTTTTTCTTCTCTCAGGGGAAAGACGGTAATAATAATGGTTTAAGCATGGTGTCCGCTGTCCGGACACTGGGTACTATACCAAAATAAAAATGGGCGCTGTCCCTATTTAATTAAAATAACTCCCTTTTGTAAACACGCTTTAAAAATCTCTGTTATATTCAAAGCATCATCTAAGGCGTTATGGTGCTGTCCTACCAATTCTTTATCTAATATCTTTAATACTTTCCTCATACCTACCTCTTTTATTAATCCCCATTTTAAGGCAAAAAGATTCTTTATGTTTATATGAGTTCTTCCAAAAAGATAAGGTCTCTTGTGCAAATCACTCATCTCTCTAAAATGTTTCCTATCATAATCACCATAACTGGCCCAGGTATAGTTTTTAAGATGAGGAAACCTTTCTTTTACCATATCACAAACTTCAGAAAAATTCTTTTCTCCTTCAAGTTCCTCCGGAGTAATTCCTGTTAACTCAGTGCAAAACTCACTCACTTTCGAATACTGAGGTCTTATATTATGACTAACCTTTGAAGAAATACTTCCCGATAGTAAATTAAACTCTACTATTCCTACCTGTATAATCTCACTTATCTGTCCATCAGGTCGTTTCTCCTTCCAACAGGTAGCTTCTACATCTACTATGTATATTTTATCTAGTTTTCTTGCCATCTCTTTTCTTTCTAAGTATGTTTGGTCGGTTCCCCTTAATAAAGAATGTGCGTATCTTTGGGTCATTAAGATAAGTATAGTCTGAATTGAGCGCTATATCTTCTGGCGTAAAAGCAGGCATACCTGACCTTTTAGTCATTGTTTAGTGCACCAAATTACAGCATTTTTTAGGTAATTGTCAAATGGAAAAGTGGAGATTGCTGAAAAAGTCTCTTTCTCGAACAAAATTATCCTAATGTCATTGCGAAGGACGAAGTCCTGGAGCAATCTAAAAACTATACTCAAAAAGGATTTGGCAATCCCAAAAACAGATTGCTTCACTTCGTCCGCTTATCTTGATCAAGTTTCATGAAGTGTGGTCCCTAAGGCTAGTGTGGTTAGAGGCGTGGTTTTGTGTTGGTAGGGTGACATTCCACGGCAAGTCTCATTCCTTTCCAAATAGCTCCCTGATTAGCGTTTTTCTGCTTACTTTCAGATAAGAGGCAATATCACTCAAGATGCTGCTCAGTGTTCCCACTTTCAAGGGCTTGTGTTTCGGAATAGTGATATGATGCTCCCCTTCCCTGATGGTCGTCAATCTAAGGTGACTTCCAGTCTATCTGGTAATCTGGTATCCATATCTCTTCAGGAGTTCAGTCAGTTCTTGTGCACTTAAGTCCCTCGGCATTCTCATACTAGCAGCACCTCATCCTTCACCAGGTGCAATCTGATGACATGAGGCATTTTTTCTTTTTCAAAATGACATCTCACCGCATCTTTCATTGCTCCTTTTAGCTCTTCGAGATCTTCCGCTTCCGTGTAGATAGAATGTCCTAAGGCCTTTGCCTCATAGCCACCTTCTGCCGATTCTTCTACAACAAATATTATTTCTTTATTCATCTCTGATTGATCTCCTCAGGTAAATCTTAACGGTAACTTGTAATTCCAATTTTCCTGGATTATATGCGAGAAACCGCCATTTGTCAAGTTTTGGTCTGGAAATGCCGTGCCTGGAATCAGGTCTTGATTTTTTTGACATATCAGAAGCCTGAATGTAGTGTGATAATAATAGTCGCTGTCCCTATTTTTCTAAAAAGGAGACCTCCTGCTCCGCAGGCTATGGTTCCGTTGACTCTAACTTAACAAGTGGTACTGATATAATATAGATAGCTGGATATAGATTATTTAGAGAAACAGGTTTTCCTTGTTCT
>CAZQMG010000129.1:0-4573 GCA_964594375.1 uncultured Clostridia bacterium
AAAGGAGATGGCAGATGTTTCCTAAAAGCAATGGTGGACTGCTAAAGACACTTCTGGATAGAGAAGTAATTACTCCAGACCAGCTAACTCAGGCTTTAATCAGACGGAGAAAGACCAAGGAGAATCTGGAAAAGATCCTGGCAGACCTTGACTTTGTCAAAGATGAGGAGCTTATAGCTTTAAAGAAGAAGGAATCCATTTATGATGAAAACTCTCTTCTGGGCCATGTTGATCCTGAAGTATTGAAATTGGTGCCGGAACAGGTTGCCAGGCGTCATGGTATTATTCCTCTATCTAAGAATGGAAACTGCCTTACCCTGGCCATGACTAACCCGGATGACGTAGTAGCCATTGATACAGCGAGAACCATCAGCAGGTGCGAAATCAAGCCGGTACTGGCTTGCGAAAAAGACATAATGACGGCAGTGGAAAGGTATTACAGTGGCTCTCCGGATATGGAAACGGTCTTATTAGACTTAGTCAAGGTGAATGAATCTTCCGTTCAACCAGTAATCAAGGAAAACCTCACTCAGGTTAAGCTTAAAGCCAACGATCCGCCAATAGTTAAATTTGTTAATTTGCTGCTGCTCGATGCTGTTGAGCGAAGAGCCAGTGACATTCACGTCGAGCCGGCCAATGGAAAAGTCAGTCTTCGAATTCGTATTGATGGGGTTTTGCACGAGATAACCCCTCCTCCTAAGGCCATGCATTCAGCCGTCATCTCCCGCATAAAAATTCTTTCCGGCCTGGACATTGCTGAGCGAAGACTTCCTCAGGATGGTCGTTGTGTGGTGGAAATAGGAGATAAAGAGATAGATATCAGGGTCTCCACCTTTCCCACCCTGTATGGAGAAAAGGTAGTAATGCGTCTTTTAGACAAAGAGAAACTTTCGCTAGGCCTCGAAGAGTTAGGTTTTAGCTCAGATCAGCTCTCCAAGTTTGAAAAGGTACTCAAAAGGCCCTATGGAATGATATTGGAGACCGGACCCACCGGTTCTGGAAAGACTACCACCCTCTACGCCGGCCTCGGGCACACTAACAGTCCGAAAAAGAATATTGTAACCATAGAAGACCCCATTGAATACGATTTAGCCGGAATCAATCAGACCCAGGTGAAACCTGAGATCGGTCTGGACTTTGCCAGGGGTCTGCGGGCCATTCTTCGACAGGACCCTGATCTAATCCTGGTGGGAGAAATTCGTGATAAGGAGACTGCTCAGATTGCTATAAGAGCTGCTTTGACCGGACACCTGGTCTTTAGCACTCTGCATACTAATGACGCCGTGGGCGCTATAGCTCAACTGCAATACTTCGGCATTGAACCCTATCTCATTGGCTCTGCTGTTGACCTGATTATAGCCCAGAGACTGATTCGTCGCATCTGCCCCAGATGCCAGGAGTACTATACTCTTTCTAAGGAAGCACTACATGGACTGGGATTTAATAATGGAGAAAGAAATGGACTCAAATTGCTTCGGGGACCAGGTTGCCCACAGTGCAGCCACACTGGTTACCTTGGTCGAACTGCTATATTCCAGTTCTTCGAAATCAATTCCTCAGTGAAACGACTGATTTTTGAAGGAGCTAATATACATACTCTGAGAGCTGAGGCAACCAGGCAGGGGATGAAGACCCTCAGAGAGTCTGCTATAGAAAAACTTCGCCAGGGAGTAACTACAGTAGAGGAGGTTCTGAGCGTTACTCTAGAGGAGTAAATAGTATGGCGCAATTCGCCTGTATTTCAGTAGATAGCCAGGGACAGAAGATCGAAACTCGTCATGAGGCAGCCTCTATTCAGGAGGTATCCTCTTTCCTGCGAACCAGGGGCCTTACTCCGGTTTCGGTAAACAAAATCAAAAAGGAAGCCCTTGTCAGACAAACAGCCAGGGAGCTCTTTGCTCTCCTGAGGCCAAAACAGATAAAGATGAGTGAAGTAGCCTCTTTCTTTCGTCAGTTGGCTACCATGCTGGAGGGAGGAGTAAATTTATCAGAATGCCTGGACGGTCTTTCTTCTCAAACAGAGAACAAACACTTTGCCCATCTTTTAAGACAAACAAGGGAGTATGTAGCCTGGGGGCAGAGATTCTCCCAGGCTTTATCCGAATATCCGCGCATATTCCCTCCTCTGGTTAGGGAGATGATAGCAGTGGGAGAAGAGTCTGGATTGCTGGACGAGGTAACCTCCCAGGTGGCTAGTTATCTGGAAGGCCAAATAGACCTGAAAAAAAAGGTGCAGAATGCCACTAGATACCCTATGTTCATCACTGGTTTCTTTCTGCTGGTAGTGGGAGTAATGGTCTTTTACCTCATTCCCCAATTTAAGGAGATATTTGCCTCCTACGGAGCTGAGCTACCGGCCATTACCCAGTTTGTCTTGAATACAAGCGATTTTTTCATCAGGAACCTTGCTTATGAAATAATTCTACTTCTGGGACTGGTGGTGTTTGGGCTGGGATATTTACGAACCGGTAAAGGAAAAGAGAGATTGGATAGAATTAAGCTAAAACTGCCCATAGTGGCTAAACTAATTTACTATCTGGTGCTGGCAAGAATATGTCGCACGCTGGGTCTATTGCTGCACAGTGGAGTTCCTCTGGTAATGGCCCTTGATCACACCGCCGCCATTGCCGAAAATGCAGTGGCAGAAAGTGCGCTCAGGCAGATTCGGGAAAGAATTGTTGAAGGCTCTACTCTGGCTCAGGAAATGAAGAAACAGAGCTTTTTTCCTCCTCTGGTAGCAGGAATGGTTCACACCGGCGAGCGTTCAGGAACCTTGAGCGAAATACTGCCCAAACTGGCTGACTTTTATGACCGGGAGCTGGATTACAAAATAAAAGCCTTAATCTCAACCCTGGAGCCAGTTCTTATTGTCGGTCTGGGAGTACTGGTGGCCTTTTTTGTAATGTCTATGTATTATCCTATCTTTAATCTGTCCACAGTTATGGGATAGGAAAATAAATTGAATAGGATGTAAAGGAGGTGAAAGAGATGATGTGGTTAATGAAGATTTTCAGTAAGGGAAACAAGAAGAGAGCTGGATTCACTCTCATCGAGCTGATGATAGTGGTCATCGTGGTAGGTATTTTGGCTGCTGCGGCTATCCCAATATACAGCCGGGTAATGGACAGGGCTCGTGCATCGGAAGGTAAGGCGCTCTTGGGTACAGTCAGGACGCACTACCTGGCCGAAACCGCAGAGGGGAAAACGCTAACTTACACCAGCAATTTGAGTGAGTGGGGGATTGATACCTCCAAGAATAGGTGGTGGAAAGCGGATCCTGCAGACTTCACCAGCGCCTGGGATGGAACAAATACGTTTACCATAGCCGGAGCGGCTGGCAAGGATATCGCTGGGATAACTCTAGCGATTAACTGTGACACTGGGATTTTTACTGAAACTTGGCCCACATAGTAAGGCTTGCTCCAGCGTCGGAAAAGTTACCTTCGAGTATATAACCACTTAAAGAAGAACCCAGGGACTGGAGAAGTTCTCTCCAGTCCCTGGAAGGACTGAGGATGAAGATTTTTTCCTTTTGGCCAAAAGAATGGTTTCGCTTTAATATAAGAGGTAATAATAGGGGTACCACTTTAGTAGAGGTAATGATAGCCCTTCTCATTATAGCCTTAGTCATTCTAGGTGGAGGGATGTTTTTCTTCTACGGTCGCCTCAATATTGTCCGAGAGGCTCATCGCCGGGCTGCCCTTCTCATAACCAACCAGAGACTGGAGGCCTTGAAAGCTGCCGACTGGGATGACATTGCTCTTATCAGTCCCCTATCATACCAGCCATATTATATTACACACAGCAGTGTTTGGGCTTTAAATTTATCAGAAACTAAAGAGACCATAACGGTGGATAATCTATCTGATGCACAGATGCTTACTGAGGCTCAGTATATGGATGATGACAATATGAATGACAGTTACGACTACCTACAGATAACAATAGTAGTAGAGTGGAGCGATCCTGCTTCCAATAGGGTGAGCTTAACTTCCCTGGTTGGTCCGCCATGAATAAGGCCTCAATGAAAAAGAGAAATTCAGGATTTACCCTAGTGGAATTAATGGTGGTTGTCCTGCTGGTAGGTCTGGTGGTTTTAGTCTCTAGTCAAATTCCCCTCTTTAACCTCAGTTTTTGGACAAGAGCGACCGACAGGCTAAAGATGCAGCGAGAGGCCCATTATGCCATGATCAAAATCCAGCATGAGCTAAGACCAGCAGCTTCACTTAATGTGGATGTTTCCGATCCCTCCAGGCTGGTCATTGACCTGAGCACTGAGGAGAGCTTCTTCTTAGAAGGAAGTCAGCTCCTTTACCAGGACCCTTATCAGGTGCAAGAGTCAGTTATTGAGGGTGATACGGGTACCCAGTTTAATGCCACCCGTAGTGGCGGAACAATCAATATAACCTTGACTCTAGTGAGAGAAAAGGTTGGAACTATTACTCTTGAGACAGCGGTGAAGCCGCGAAATGAATGAGCAATGAAAGAGGAAAAGATAACTCAAAAAACATCTCGTTCTGAAAGCGGAGCAATACTGCCCATGGTTATTATCCTGATGCTGGCTCTTACCCTG
>CAZQMG010000130.1:0-1356 GCA_964594375.1 uncultured Clostridia bacterium
AAGACGCATATGCTTTATAGCTCTCAAAGAATATACAACTGCCGTAATTCCAGAATGCAATAAGATAAAAACCAAAGAATAGACTAAAGCATTTAAAGAGTAAAGAGGAGTTAACAGTACACCCACCAGAATAGGTATATTATATAGATTCCTTCTACCAGCTATCCTTTTGAATTTCCTTTCAAAATCCCCGCTATCGTCTAGACTCCTACCCATCGCCCTTCTAAATTGATCATAGACGTGGCGATAAAATGTTGTAAAGAGAATTATAAATATACAGAGAATCAAGGGAGTACTGCTGCCTGTTGAACGAAAAAGAAACCAGGAAAGAGCAATAAACCAGGAAAATTCAAATAGTAAGTCAAAAGAATGTTCCAGGGAGCCAACTCTGCTTATTTTAAGTTTCACCCTTGCTAGCTTACCATCTAAACCGTCAGCTATTCCCACAACAAAAGTTAGAATTGAGGCAGGAAATAAATAACCAAAAAAGAATAAGGTAGTTACAATATAAGCCAGAATATTCACCCCTATAGTTAATTGATTCGGGGTGATACTAAAATTGACTATCCATGATACAAGCCTGTTCTCTATTGGTTTATGGACATAACAAGCTAGAGCGTCAGAAGGGTTCTTACTTGCATTTTCAACAATAATTTTTTTCGCTTTTCTTAAATCCTCTTTGGTATCGATATCTATCCACCAGGGTTTAATATCTTTTCTCATTTTTGATGCGTAACTTTCAATCCGGGTAATATCAAAAACCTCAGCATCTTTGTTCTTAGCAGCCTGAGCAATACCATCGGCGAATTCTTCTCTCCCTTCTTTTACAGTCTCCTGGACATAAGAAAATATCTTTGGTGAGCACAAGAAGATACCAGTGTCTACGCAGTTTGCTTTCTCTATATTCTTGCCTATTTTAGCAATCTTTCCTTTCTTTTCTAGAACTCTCGTATCACCCGGTGATGGCTCTCTTTTATCAACAACTAGAATAACAGAATTTTTCAGATCATAATTGATGAGTTCTTTCAGGATACGAGCATCAAAGATGTGGTCTGACATCAGTAGTATAAAGTCTTCCTTTAGTGACTCCTTAGCCTTTAGAACAGAAACCCCGTTTCCTCTTTCCCATTCCGTGTTCTCAATATAGACTATCTTCACCCCGTATCTGTTCCCATTCCCTAATTTCTCTTTTACTCTTTCCCCCAGGTAGCCGATGACAATAATGAATTCATCAATACCGACTTCCTTTGCAGTTAGGATTACTCTTTCCACCAAAGACAAACCCAAAAGTCGAACAAGAGGCTTGGGTTTATCTTTGGTCAAATTTCCGAGTCTACTGCCTTCTCCAGCAGCGAT
>CAZQMG010000130.1:1456-4569 GCA_964594375.1 uncultured Clostridia bacterium
GCTTGGGTTTATCTTTGGTCAAATTTCCGAGTCTACTGCCTTCTCCAGCAGCGATCATTAGCGCTTTCATCTTTATCTTTCACGCTTCCCTTGCAAAAATTCTTCTACCATATCCCTTGCCTTCCCATCAGCAAATTGCTGCGGAGGATGCTTCATAGTGTAGGCAGAAATTGAAGTGAGGACACCACCTATTTTCCTGTCCAAAGCTAATTTAGAGCATCTGATAGCATCTATCACACAACCAGCGGAATTTGGTGAGTCTTCTACACTTAATCTTAATTCTAAATCCATTGGCACATCGCCAAACATCCTGCCTTCCATTCTGATGAAACAGATTTTATTATCTTTTTGCCAGGGCACATAATCAGATGGACCAATATGGATATTTTTTGGTTCTAGTGGTTTATCTAAGACGGATTGAACCGCTTCTGTCTTGGAGGTCTTTTTTGATTTCAGTCTGTCCCGAGCCAGCATATTGAGAAAGTCTGTATTTCCACCGGTATTCAATTGATATGTCCTATCTAGCTTAATGCCTCTGTCTACAAACAACTTAGCCAGGGTTCTATGGGTAATAGTAGCTCCAATTTGTGCTTTAATATCATCTCCCACTATGGGAAGATTCTTTTGTTTGAATTTTTCGGCAAATTCATTATTAGAAGCAATGAATACTGGAATACAGTTTATGAATCCAACATTCGCCTCTAAACAGCAGTCTGCATAGAATTTTGCCGCTTCTTCCGAACCAACAGGAAGATAATTTAAAGCAATCTCTGCCCCACTCTTTTTTAAGACATCCACTATGTCTATTTCTTTTTCTTTGGAAACCACAAAGGTCTCATCATCCGAAAATTCTTTCATATGTTGAGCAACGCCATCAGAAACTCTACCCATAACAACATTAACACCCATCCTGGGAATATCTTTGCAAAATACTTTGGTACAATTTGGCTCTAAAAAAATAGCCTCACTCACATCTCTCCCCACTTTTCTCTTATCAACGTCAAAAGCAGCTACAACCTCTATATCACAAGGTTCATATCCGCCAATATCCCAATGCATCAAACCAATTGCATCTTTGGGATTCTTATCCTTGTAGTAATAGACTCCCTGTATTAAAGAACTTGTGCAGTTTCCAACACCAATCACAGCTATCCTTATCTTCTTCATTGTACTACCTCCTTCTTTGTTCATTTTTTCTCTTCAAATTTTATTTATTTTCTTATCTTTTACCTGAATTCAGCTCAATCCCTCAGGGAATTGATTGTTTTACTCTCCTCTCCGCCATCTTGTTTATACCAGAAATTATCCGAAAAAAGCGTTATCTGCACTCGCTAAAGAGCTCTGTCAACAAATACCCTAGACCTTGAAAATAAGAGAACTGCTATAAAAACTCGCAGTTATAAAGGAAGGTAGCCTTATGTTCTGGCCTGATATTTTCCCGCTATTGCGAGAAGCGAAGTGACAAAGTAGGAACAACAATCTTAATCCCCAAGGAAAGATATGGGCCAATTCTACATCCTATATGAAACTCATCGTCACTCTTAGAGCTTTCAAAGAATAATCTTTATCTTTTCACCGCATCCCTCCTTCCCAATCTGTAGTTCATCATATCCATACATTTATATTCTAGCATATTGTTGAGATAAGTCAAACGAGATTCGTTTTAAAGTCAACCTGGGCTGATTTTTGGTCTGAAAGAGTCAAGAAATACCTCAGGACAATTCATTTCTAGCGTGTAGCGGGTAGCGTTTAGCGTATAGGATAAATCATTAAAGCTAAAAACGAAAAACGATAATTCACCATCTTGTTTGTGGTTCTTGCCCCCTCACCTTAATCTCTCCCCTGAGGGGAGAGGAGAGTGTTATCTTGTCGATGAACTATGAACATCCGTTATATAGTTTTGCGTTTTTTGTTTTTCACTATACGCTATCCGCTAAACGCTATACGCTCTCTTTTGAGGAATATCCTTCGGTAGCAATGTAATTTCCTAGTTCATCAAGCTCAATCCATAACATTCATATGTTGAAGTGCAAGGTACAAGGCTTGAGTCCCTTTACGTCCAGCGCCAAGGGCCTGAACAGATAGGTATAACTGATGAACCAGGGCTAATCCCGGAAGGGACAGATGCATTCTTTGAGCCTCTGTTAGAGCAATACCCATATCTTTAACAAAGTGCTCGACAAAAAACCCCGGTTCCATATCACCTTTTAAAATCCTGGGAGCCAAATTATCAAGGCTCCAACAGGCGGCAGCTCCACCAGATATTGCTTTAAGCATAGTCTCAATATCTAATCCGGCTTTAGTGCCATAAATAAGAGCCTCTACCATACCAATCATAGTCCCAGCAATCTGTATTTGGTTACACATCTTAGTATGTTGACCAGCACCGGGACCACCTTGCAGGATAATGGTTTTTCCTAGTTTCTTCAGAATAGGCTTTGCAGCATTAAATGCCCTCTTATCTCCACCAACCATAATAGAAAGCGTGGCATTACGGGCTCCAATATCTCCACCTGAAACCGGCGCATCCAGAGAAAATACCTCTCTTTTCTTTAGGGCTTCTGCAATTTCAATAGCCAGACTGGGCTCACTGGTAGTAAAATCAATAAATATAGAACCTGGCTTAATCGTATTTATAACACCCTCTTCACCGAGAACTACCTGCCGCACATCCCGGGGATAACCCACCATAATACAGACAAAATCCCGATTTTTGGCTGCTTCTTGAGGAGAACCAACCCATCTGGCTCCAGCATCAATTAGCTCTTTGGCTTTACTCTCAGTTCTGGTAAAAATGGTTAAACGATGACCTTCCTTAATCAAGTGAGCGGCCATTGGCCCTCCCATAACCCCCGTTCCTATCCATCCAATATTACTCATCTGGTCCTCCTTGCTATAGTTGAGTTTCCATCATTAGTTATGACACGATGGCATGGAGCTTATTATCTGCTATTCAAAAAGCTCTAATTGTAGTCCATTAACCTTTTTTCGAGCTTTCTTCGAAGAAAAGGGAGTTTTGCTGTTTTTGATATTTGATGGTATATCGGCCAGAAATGATGAAGGATAGCGCTTTACCCTTCTCCCTCTTATCTTTCTACTTTCTGCATATGATA
>CAZQMG010000131.1:0-4552 GCA_964594375.1 uncultured Clostridia bacterium
TGGCGGAGAGGGAGGGATTCGAACCCTCGAAGCACCTTTATGAGCGCTTAATCGCTTAGCAGGCGACCGCTTTCGACCACTCAGCCACCTCTCCAGAATTCTTTCAAAAAGGCTAACTATTATGTGGGTCTCTCATTCTTCTTGTGAGTAACTAGCAACCAGCGACGAGCAACGAATTAGTGGCGCGCTCAGGGGGACTCGAACCCCCAGCCTTCGGATCCGCAATCCGATGCTCTATCCAATTGAGCTACAAGCGCATTTATGGTAAAACTGCTCCTCTACTATCTTCTTCCTAAGCTCGGAATCTATTCTACTTAATTACTGGTGAAAATCAAATTCATGGGAGTCGGCTTCGAATCCCACTGGTTTTATACATTTTATTGTTGCGATTCACGAGATACGAGTTTATGGCGGAGAGGGAGGGATTCCTTCTCCCCCGTCGTTCCACTTCTCCTCCGAAGCCGGCCACCCTCACTGCCGTTCGCTATGCTCACTTTTCCTTCGCTGAAGGCGCTCGACTCGGCTTCGAATCCCTTTATTCTTTCTTTCCCCCTCACCCCTTCCCTCTCCCCTCAGGGGAGAGGATACGAGCAACTAGCAACCAGCGACGAGCAACGAATTCATGGCGGAGAGGGAGGGATTCGAACCCTCGGGAAAGCTTTAGACCCTCCACACGATTTCCAATCGTGCACTTTCGACCGCTCAGTCACCTCTCCAATATTTCCCTCTTCACTATCGTTTAGACCACTTACTATCTCACCCCCGTTGCTACCATACGCTCCTCTTCCTTGTACAGCAGCTATCTACAGAATGTGTTCGACTTCGAACCTTAATGAATATCAAATACTAGTAAAAGCGGTTATAACCAATTCGAATCGCTGCTGAAATAACCGCATGTGTCAATACCTTGCGCTGATGTTCTATTATATCAAAAACTGGCCAAAGAGCAACCCAAATTACGCTCTTCGGGTATGTTTTCTGTGAAATGTTTTGCTAAAAATCAATCTAACTTGCATATTATACGAATATTATGTAAACTCCAGAATCAATAATTACTTGCAGTATAAAAAACCGTAACAGACCGCCTAAAATTATGTAGCTCTTTTAGAGGGTAGGAATCTCTCTAAGAAAGGTGAGTAAAAGTGAAAATGCCAAAGTTTACTCTTGAGGGTAAAATAGCCATAGTAACAGGAGCAGCACGGGGAATCGGAAGAGAAATAGCTTTAGTCTTTGCTCATTCTGGAGCTCATCTTATCCTTGTTGACATTCTTGAGAAAGAATTGATGAAAACAGCAAAAGAAATAGACAGAATAGGAAGAAAGAGTTTATCTATAGCGGCGGATATCTCCAATACAAAGGAAATAAAGAGACTAATAAGAGATATTCTCAGTGAATTTGATAGGATTGACATTTTGGTGAATAACGCAGGGGTTGTTGATAACAATCCAGCAACCGAGGTAACTGAAGAGCAGTGGGATAAGACGCTGAATGTGAATCTAAAGGGTCTTTTTTTCCTCTCTCAAGCTGTGGGAAAACATATGATTAAAGAGAGAAGAGGTAAAATCATAAACATTGCCTCTCAAGCCGGAGTCATTGCCCTGGACAATCACGCTGCTTACTCAGCCAGTAAGGCCGGCATAATCTCTATAACCAAGACCCTCGCTCTTGAATGGGGAAAGTTTAATATTAATGTAAATGCTATTGCTCCTACGGTTATTCTTACGCCTTTAGGCAGGAAAGCATGGGCTGATCCTCAAGCTCGCTCAGAGATGCTTAAGAAAATACCTCTGGGAAGATTTGGCCAACCTTTGGAAGTTGCCTCTATAGCACTATTTCTCGCCTCTGAGGCCTCCAACCTAATAACAGGCTCCACTATTATGGCGGATGGTGGATACACGGCCCACTAAATTCGAGCACTAAAAAAGAGGAGGTTACTGTAATGACATTTGATATTGTAGCAGGAGTGGTGATCACTGCGGTAGCATTGAGTTTGATTATCTTTCTAACCCTACGCAATCGCCGCATCATAGAGCGTATTCACTCAGAGCGCTCTAAAACAATACCACAGACAAAAAAAGAGCTTGGTGATGAACGACCCTGAAGTGACTCCGCCCAAGATAGCTAAAACGCTTTCTCGCGACCTCAGCCTTTTACATATTACAATGATGGGCGTGGGGATGATGATTGGAGCCGGAGTCTTTCTTGGCATCGGCAGTACCATAGCCATAGCAGGACCTGGTGGGGTTATTCTTACTTTCACTCTGAACGGAATCGTGGCACTGTTTACCGCCATGTCATATGCAGAACTTAGCTCATCTGTTCCCCGGGCAGGAGGCGCCTATAATTTTACCAGGATTGCTTTTGGGCGAGGCATCAGTTTTGTAGCCGGATGGATGGAATGGTTTGCCTCTTCTGCTGCCGGAGGCCTCTATGCTGTCACATTCGCCATCTACACAGTCCATTATTTTTCCCAGTTGGGATTGATCCAGTTCATAGGTGTGCAGTTGCCGGTACTGGAGAAGCTAGTGGCGGTGGTAATCGCTGGGATATTCCTATACATAAACTATCGAGGCGTTTCCCAGACTGGAAAGGTGGGAGCCCTTCTCACCCTGGGACAAACATTGACTCTCGTCTTCATCGCCCTAGCAGGAATAGTAACCGCATTGTATCATCCGGAGCGTTTGGCAAATTTCAAACCATTTCTCCCCAATGGTTGGATGAAGCTTCTGATAACTATGGGCTTTACCTACGTCGCTTTCGAGGGATTCGAAGTAATTGCCCAAACTGGCGATGAAGTCCGAGAACCTCGTCGTAATCTTCCCAAAGCTATGATTTACTCAGTACTTATAGTCGTCTTAGTCTATGTGGGCGTCTCGTTTGCCTCGGTTGTAGCGGTAAAAGGAGTTGGGGAACCCGCATGGGTTTGGATTGGAAAGTTCGGAGAAAAGGGATTTGGAGAAGCTGTTTCGCGACTCATTCCCTTTGGAGGTTTTCTGACAACTATTGCGGTAATCTTTGCCTCGACCTCGGCTCTTAATGCTACCATCTATTCCGGCACTCGTGTCTCCTATGCCCTGGGGCGAGATCGCATGCTGCCACATATCTTCTCTTATCTGTCAAAAAGGAGAATTACTCCCCACATAGCCCTTATATTTACAGGTGTAATAGTCATCTGCGTGGCGGCTTTTTTGCCCGTCATTGATTTAGCCTCCAGTGCTAGTATAATGTTTCTCTTTCTCTTTTTTCTAGTGAACCTTTCTGTAATCCGCACCCGCCACCGAATGGGACATGAGCTGGACTATGGTTTTTTGATGCCATTTTTCCCCTTCCCGCCAATTGTGGCTATAATCGTGCAGGCTGTGCTGGCCATGTGGTTGGTACATATGAGTCTTGTTGCCTGGATTGTTGGACCAGCTTGGGTCTTTTCTGGAATCTTAATCTACTACTTCTATTCCAAACACAAAACTACAAGCATCGAAGAAGAAATTATAGTTCTTGAACAAGAGCCTATCCTAAATAAGAGAGGTTACCGGATTATGCTGGCAGTTGCCAATCCGGCCAATGCCGTGCAGCTCGCTCAACCCTGTTATCAGTTCTGTCAGGCAAAGAAAGCGGAAGTGGAGGCAATACATATAGTGTCGGTGCCACCACAGGTACCTCTTTCAGACGCCTTTGAATCCATGTTTGCTGCTGAAGAAGCGATTACGGAAGCTATGCTTTACCTATCAACTGACTTTACCTTCGGGAGCACTATCCGCTATTGCCGTAACATAGCACGAGGAATTATCTCGGCCACTCGCGAGCAAAAAACCGATCTCCTGATAATGGGATGGGAAGGACATGAAAACCGAAGTTTCTCCTTGGGGAGTACGGTCGATCCAGTATTGGAAGGGGTATCTTGCAACGTTGCCGTTTTGAGGAACTGCCACCACCAGAGCTATCTGCGAGTTCTGGTACCCTTTACCGGAGCACCCAACAGTGCTTTTACTCTTGAAGTAGCCTCAATACTTGTTGAGCCTCAGCGCGGCCGGGTAGTTTTATTTCATGTGCATCCGTCGGGTAGACCCAGACCAGACATCGAGGCATTTCTAGAGAAAACTACGCCATCTCTGGGTGTAGATGGCTCCATATTTGAACCCAAGTACATCGCTGCCACCAATCTCTTGAAAACCCTGCTTAGAGAAGCAGAACACTACGACCTGATAGTCATTGGTGCAAGCCAAGAAAAACTATTCCAAAGAATAGTGATGGGAAGACTACCTGAAGAATTCGCCCACCGCTGCCAAAAACCCCTGGTCATGGTTAAAGCCTCGTCGCCTGTTAAGAGCATGCTAAGTAGATGGATATGAGTGTCCTCCCCTCACTGCCGTTCGTTGAGCTCATTTTCCATCCCGCAGAACTTATAAGAAAGACTGAGGAGAAAGCCCACAGGCGTGTTATTTATTAAACTTTGATGGGATAAACCCCATATTTGTGAACTGTTTCATACATTTTAAAAGCATTTCTGGCTGGGACAAGATCATGAACCTCACTGGATGAACCAATACAAATA
>CAZQMG010000132.1:0-4531 GCA_964594375.1 uncultured Clostridia bacterium
TAGGTTGTTACTAGGATAAGGTTATGTTAAGATGTAAATGAGGAGCAATGAAATGAGTAAATGGGTTTATGTAAGCGGGGAATATGTTCTCAAAGATAAAGCAAAAATTTCTGTTTTTGACCATGGATTTCTCTATGGAGATGGTGTTTTTGAAGGGATACGTGCTTACGCAGGGAGGGTTTTCCGTCTGGAAGAGCATCTGCAGAGATTATGGGAATCAGCCAGGGCAATTGCTTTAGAAATCCCTCTTTCCCGGGGGCAGTTGAAGGAAAAGATATTGGAGAGTCTGAGAAAGAATGAGTTAAAGGATGCCTATATTAGATTAGTAGTATCCCGGGGAGAAGGTGACCTGGGCTTAGACCCTCGCAAGTGTCCTCAGGCGGAACTCATTATTATTACTGATAAGATAAGCATATATCCACAAGAACTTTATGAAAAAGGACTGGAAGTAATTATCGCTTCTACACGGAGAAATATTCCCTCGGCTCTGAATTGTCGAATTAAATCTTTAAACTATCTTAACAATATTCTGGCCAAAATAGAAGCCAATCGGGAGGGAATGCCGGAAGCTATAATGTTAAGTAAGGATGGTTACATAGCTGAATGTACCGGTGATAACATATTCATTGTGAAAGAAGGAAAGATAGCTACCCCTCCTGTATGGGTAGGTATTCTCAGCGGAATCACCCGAGATGTAGTTATAGAAATAGCACAAAAAGAGGGAATTTCGGTTGAGGAGAATGTTTTTACTCCCTTTGCTCTCTATAATAGTGATGAGTGTTTTCTTACCGGGACAGCTGCTGAGGTTATACCAGTGACCAGGGTGGATGGAAGAACTATTGGAAAGGGCGTAGCTGGCCCTGTCACCAAGAGACTAATGGAAAGGTTCCGTCAGTTGACTAAGTTCGAGGGAACACCTATTTGATAAACAAGAAGGCTGCTGATTCACACGGCTGTCGAAGGACATTTTCTGAAGAAGCCTTATGTAATGGTGAGTGGTTAATTGGTGAGTGGTGAGTAGTGTCCCTCTCCCCTTGGGGAGAGGGACAGGGTGAGGGGAATTAACCATTTAACCGATTAACAAATTAACCAACAACAGCGACGGAAGAAATTGTCCTGAGGCATATTTTGAATGTTTGATGAGTTGTAATTGTAAATACAATTCACGATTTACGAAATACGATTCAGCAGGCAAGGGATGAGGAAAAAACGATGAGACATATCATTTCTATTGAGGTAGAAAATCGCTTTGGAATTCTGGCTCGGATTACTTCTCTCTTTAGTGCTCGAGGATTTAACATTGATAGTCTTGCTGTAGGAGAGACAGAGGACCCTACTGTTTCTCGTATAACTATGGTAGTTCTCGGTGATGACCAGATTATCGAGCAGGTCATTAAGCAATTACATAAGCTGGTTGATGTAATTAAGGTGGTGGACTTAAGGGGACAAGATATAGTAGAGCGAGAATTGATACTGGTAAAGGTGAATGCTCGAAGGGCAGATAGGGCAGAAATAATGCGAATAGTGGATATTTTTCGTTCCAAGATCGTTGATATTGACCCTCTTAGTTTTACTATAGAGATTACAGGGACAGAAGAGAAAATCAAAGGGATACTTGCTCTTTTGAAAATTTTTGGAATTAAGAAGTTAGTTAGAACAGGAAAGATTGCTCTTTCTCGTGAAGGGAAAAGAATATAGGGAAGGGACAGACAAATGGAGAGAACTCTCGTATTAATTAAACCAGATGGAGTGTGTAAAAGATTGGTAGGTGAGATAATAGAAAGAATAGAGAAGGAAGGATTTAGAATAGTTGGTCTTAAGATGCTTAGTTTTGAAGAGAAGAAAGCAGAAGAACTCTACCATCCTCACAAAGATAAAGATTTCTTTCCCGGCTTGATAGAGTTTATGCTCACTGCTCCTTCGGTAGCCCTGGTAGCGGAAGGAAAGGGAGTGGTGCAGAGAGTGAGAGAACTAATAGGAGAGAGAGTGCCAGAAGAGGCGAATCCAGGGACAATTCGAAGAGAATACGCTTCTGATGGGAGAAGAAATATTGTGCATGGGTCAGATTCGCCAGGTTCTGCCCGCCGAGAGATTGAATGTCTCTTCTCTCCTCAAGAGCTTTATTCCTACCAGGATAACCATTGGCTAGAGAGTGAGCCAGGATAAGATGCTTGAAATTCGTCCTTTTCGGGGGATTATTTATGATAAGGAAAAGGTAGGAAATATAGCCGGGGTGACTACTCCGCCTTATGATGTTATCCCTCTGATGGATCAGGAGTTGTACTATAGTGCTCACCCTAATAATATCATCAGAATTATTCTGGGCAAGGACTATCCACAAGATAATGAGCGGGAAAATAGATACACTCGAGCTAAAGGCTTTCTCAAGGAATGGCTAGCAAAAGGTATACTGAAGAAAGAAAAAAAACCTGCTATCTATACTTATGAAAAAGAATATTATGGACAGGGAAATCTAGAAAGAAGGAGGGGATTCCTTGCTCTGATGAAACTGGAGGAGTTTGGTAAGGGAGTAATTTTTCCTCATGAAGAGACATTGCCTAAGTCGGGTTTGGATCGTTTGAGGCTTCTGCAGTGGTGCCGGGCAAATTTTAATCCCATTTTTTCTCTTTATTCAGATCCCCTTTATATGGTGGATAAGTATCTTAAAACAGGCGAAGCGCTTTTTGAAGTAATAGATAGAGACGGAGTGAAGCATAGACTTGGTAAGATAGAGGATATAGACATAATTAAAAAAATATGCAGAGACATGGAAGACAAAAAGCTTTTTCTTGCTGACGGACATCACCGTTACAACATGGCTCTGAAATTTCGCGATGAGGAGAGAAGGAGATGTGACCAATCAGGAAATGGGCGGAATTTTGTCTTGATGTATTTTTTGAATATGGATAATGATGCCTTGAGCATTTTTCCCGTATCCAGAGTAATCGGTAATTTAAATCCATCAGGTATATTCAGGTTAAAGACGAAATTAAAGGACCTCTTCCACACAGAAAGATTAGAATTACCTTTGAACGACAAGAAGAAAAAGGCAGATATTATAGTTAGCCAACTACAGAAAAAAGAAGAGTCTATTTTTGCAGTCTATTGGGGAGGGAGTAGATACGAGCTGCTAACCTTAAAAGAGGAAAAAAACCCTTTTTTGAGCAAGGTGAATACAGTTGTTTTAGATAAATTGATAAAAGAGGTGTTAGCAAAAGACAGGTTAGAAAGGGGACAAGATATAGATTTTATCAAAGAGGAGGAAGAAGCAATAGACCTTGTTCAGAAAAAGAAATACCAGTTAGCCTTCTTTCTCAAATCCCTTTCTCTAAAGCAGGTGAAGGAGGTCTGTCTTTCCGGCGGAAAGCTACCTCCTAAAAGTACCTATTTTTATCCCAAGCCTCTCAGCGGAGTGGTTACAAGAGATTTAGACGAGGAAATCTAGTTATATGAACCCTTATAAAGAGTGGATTCTTCTGGATAGAATTCCTCATCTCGGTGCCAAAAAATGTCGTGAGCTGGTAGAGCACTTTGGCTCTCCCCAAAAAGTTCTTGCCGCTTCCCTTAAGGAGCTATCCACTATCCCTGGCTTGAATAAAGAGGCCATAACTTACCTCAATAAAAAAACAAGTGAAATAGATATAAGGGAAGACTTAAAACGTCTGGATGAGCTCAATGGACGAATAGTTCATTTTCGTCATCCCCTTTATCCGGCTAATCTTCAGATGATATTTAACCCTCCTTTTCTGCTTTATTTAAAGGGTGAGGTAAAAAAGAAAGATATAGATGCTCTGGCTATTGTAGGGACAAGAAGAGCAACCACTTACGGAAAATTAATAACCAGAAGACTAGCCAGAGCTTTGGCTAGAAAGGGAGTTACTATTGTTAGCGGACTGGCCAGGGGAATCGATACAGCTGCCCACCAGGGAGCTTTGGAAGTGGGAGGAAGAACTATTGCTGTTTTAGGTTCTGGTATAGATATAATCTATCCCGGGGAGAATAAAAAATTGGCAGAGGAGATAGCTAAAAGAGGAGCGGTGGTTTCTGAGCACTCATTGGGAACACAGCCCAATGCTCCTCACTTTCCTCAGCGTAATCGTATTATTAGTGGATTAAGCAAAGGAGTGTTGGTCATAGAGGCTCCTTTGAAAAGCGGAGCTTTGATTACAGCCGACTTCGCCTTAGAGCAGGGGCGAGAAGTTTTCGCGGTGCCGGGAAATGTTACCAGCCCTAACAGCCAGGGAACAAATAGACTAATCAAGGAAGGGGCTAAATTAGCGGAATGTGCTGAGGATATATTGGAAGAATTGGAATTTTCCTATCTCAAGAAAGAGGATAAACAGGTTTTGGATAGAGAAATACCTTCTTTATTTTCTGAGGAAAGGGAGATTTTTAGTCTTTTAAAGGAAGAACCTGTTCATATTGATTCACTAATTAGCGAAAGCAATCTTGCTGCTTCCAGAGTGGGCGAGCTTTTAATGAAGCTGCAGATAAAGGGTCTGGCCAGAGAGCTGCCCGGCAAACTATTTGT
>CAZQMG010000133.1:0-4467 GCA_964594375.1 uncultured Clostridia bacterium
ATTCCTGCCATATTGAGTAGAAAAGGAGGATGGTAGTTGAGCTTACCCTTTTGGTCTACCTGGATGGTTCAAATTTTGAAAGACCTTCAGAGATCCTGTCTTCAAGGATGAAGAATAATTGTTAGAATCATAATTTTGCCTCTGGTAGGGCCATAGCAGAAAAAGATTCTGTAAGCAGATGATGTACGTTGTTCAGCATAGGCCTCAAAAACTTTTTCACCATTGGGGACTTTAAGGGAGTGGTAAGAATGGGTTTGTAAGCCAGGGTATCTTGGATTCTGTTGTAATTTTTTGAGAGCTCCTTTGACAGCTTTATACCGTTTGGCTAAGGTTTTATTTTCTTTAAGATATTTTAGTTGGGCTTTTGCCTCATCAGAAAAGTGTAATTCAAATATCATAATTCTTTAAAGAATTTATCTAAGTTTTTAACCTTTGTAACCTGGCCTTCTTTTACGTTTTGTATTCCTCGTTGTATGCTTTCTAGTGCCTCTGGGTTCTGGTGTACCCATAATTCTTTGCTAGGGATATTCGCCATTGGCCTTAATAAAATATCTCCTTCAGAGCCTACAAGGATTTCAAAAGCATCGATTTCCATATTATTTAATGGTGGTTCTTTTATCACTTTATCCCTTAAGGTTATTCGTTTCTTAGAATCTAGAGAGCCTACCCCTATTAATTTAAACCTTTCCTTTATTAGTTGTTCGTTTTCTTTATATTTAGCCATGCCTTTCACCTCTAAGTAAAGTATGCACCATTGTGGGAATTTTGTCAAGTGGGAATAACAAAAAACAGAGGGGTCAGGTCTTGATATTTGGCATTGATAGATTGAAACTGGAAAAGTATTATGTGCGTAACTGGTCCCTCTGGCTGGACTTTGTAATTCTTTTGAAGACAGTTAAGGTTGTCTGGAGAGGAGAAGGAGTTTAGATAGCTCATAGCTGATAGTAAAACCAAGACAAATTCGTAGTTCAAGATAGCTCATAGGAAAACCAAAATAAAGTTCAAGATAGTTCAAGGATTAGAGGGGTAGAGGACCAATTATTTGACTTTAAAGAGAAAAATGGCATTATTCAAGAAGTTTTTAGAATATTGAGAAGAAAAGGGGTAAGATTAATGAAGACCATTAAAGTTGATATTCCTAAAAAACTAGCCATCGAGGTAGAGAACTATGTAAAAAAAGGATGGTTCAATAACGAAGAAGAGGTAATGCGTGTAGCATTACAGGAATTTATTCATACTCATCACCTTGAATTAATGGAACAATTTATGAGGGAAGATGTTGAGTGGGCATTAAAATTTAAGAAGATGAAGATATAGAAAAGTGAAAAAGATTGTTTGCGACACCGGCCCAATCCTCCACTTATGGGAAGCAGGTCTGATGGAGTTATTAGCAAAAACAGGAAGGGTATTTATCCCTAAGATGGTTAACGCTGAACTCATACAAATAAACCGGTCATGGGAGCAGAAAAGACCTTCCTGGATATATATTGAACCATTATCTGCTTCGGAAACTTCTCAGGTAGAGCTTCTGCATAAATCAGGGCTGGTAGATATAGGCGAAGCAGAAGCTATTATACTTGCTAGGAGGCTGGTGAAAAAGTGGTTTTTTGTAGAGGTTTCATTTATGAAACCCGCTTTGCTAAGGGGTCCGATAAATCGGATCCCTACAATATGGGGGTTTTTCACCAGCCTCCTAGGCGTCTTAAAGCAGATTGGTTTCTCACCGATGATATCGCGGCAAGAGTACTTGCTAATTCTATAAACCTGGAGTGCCATGGTTCTTTAGGTATTGTACTGTGGGCCTCTGCCGTAGGTAATCTTAACTATCAGGAAGCAAAAACCGCACTTGATAAGCTTTTTCGTCATTCTTCTTTGTGGGTTTCGAGGGATGTCGTAGACGAAGCCTATGAAGTATTAGAAAAGATGTTTTGATTTCGCAAGAAATCCCGCCGAGTAAAGATATCACTGAAAGATAGTAGGAAAGCAGAAAAGAAATATTTCTATCAGAATGGGTGGCAGGTTTGCACCAGAATCTACAAACTGCCGAAGAAGAATTTATTGCTTCAGGTTATAAGATAGAAATAAAATATGACATGAGTAAAAATGTTCATAACGCATTTTTGAAATTTCCTGGCTTACTCTTTGAATATGGCTTAAGTCCACACAAAGATGAAAAGATTTCTGTCAAAATTGAGATAGATACAAATCCTCCTGAGGGAGTAAGAGAGGAAGTTACCCTGTATAATTCTGTTTTTATGTTTTATATTCTTCATTACGATTTGGCATCTTTATTTGCCGGAAAGCTACATGCTTTGCTATGTCGGGAATACACCAAGGGAAGGGATTGGTATGACCTATTATGGTATTTGGCAACCTTCAAAGAATTAGAACCCAATTTTGTTATGCTTAATAATGCCATAGGACAAACTATGAGAAAACCTTTCCAGATTGACAGAAAAAACTGGAAGGATAAGTTAAGGGGTGCAATTGATAATTTTGATATCAAGAAAGCAAAAAATGATGTTTGGCGCTTCCTTGAGAGCCCTGAAGAAATAGAACTTTTGACCAAAAAAAGTCTCTGCGAACTTTTAGATGTTTATGGATTCCCCGCTATTTAAAATACTTACACTATTTTTCCCGGAAAGGTCTAGAAGTTAGAGTGTGGACCTTTTAGTAAAGAACCCCACAGCTCTGCTGTGGGGTTCTTTACTAACCCACGGGCTTGCAAGCTTTCTTTGCGGATATTTTGAGGATAGGTTGAAGCTTGACGAGTATTATGTGCGTAACTGGTCTCTCTGGATGGACTTTGTGATTCTTTTGAAGACGGTGAGGGTTGTGTGGAGAGGAGAAGGAGTGTAAATTTTGAAGTTATGTTGAAGTTATTGACAATCTTTTATTTTATTCTATAATTAAAGCGATTTAAGAAATGTAATACAAAAGGAGAAATGTATGATGAAAATAGTAAAGTTAAGCAGCAGGCATCAAGTGGTAATTCCCAAGGAAGCAAGAAAAGGATTAGACCTTCATGCTGGAGATCAACTTGTAGTTGAAGTGGAGGGAGAAAAAGTGGTTCTCCGTCCCAGACCAAAGAATTATACCAATTACATGTTGGGCTTGGGGAGGAAAATATGGCAGGAAATAGATGCAACTGAATATGTGAGAAAGGAACGAGAATCGTGGGAGAAATAGAGGCTGGGATTTTGGCAATACTAAAAAAGTATCATTTGGTGGGTGTGGATACGATGGGGTTTATTTACCATTTCGAGAAGAACGAAAGCTATCAACCTTTTACTACAGTCCTTTTTAGCTCTATTGAGAGTGGGGCTATAAAAGCTGTTACTTCAATAATAACTCTTCTAGAGGTTCTTATTAAGCCGAAGAAAGAGAAGAATAAACATTTAGTAGAAGAATACAAATTTCTATTGCAGACTTTTCCTAATCTTCAGATGATTTCTTTAGAAGAAAAGATAGCCGATACCGCTTCCACCCTAAGAGCAGAGTATAATATTAAGACTCCAGATGCAATACAGGTAGCCTCCTCAATATTAGCAGGCGCCAGGGCATTTATTACTAATGAGCCATCCTTAAAAAGGGTAAGTGAACTTGATATTATTATAATGAAAGAAGTGTTAAGAATCTAAAAAGAGAAACTGGAAGGCATTTCTGGCTTGATTTAAAGGTTCTCATAAGAATGATTCCCGCTATATTGAGTAGAAAAGGGGCGTGGCAATCTCTTGAGATTGCTTCGTCGATACTGCGTGTCTCCTCGCAATGGCATATAAATGTACTACGGTTGAATAGATACAATTCTTTAAAGATGAAAAATAATCATTCAGCGCGGAAGAGTCCCTGCGTTCGAGTTCCAAAGTTCTCATCAAGTTTGAATTTCATCCTCTCGTCTCGGTCGGGATTTCCACATATCGTTCTCGGGCCATCTCGGCTCCATAAGTGATGGTAGCACGAACATCTTCCTCCGTCAGATGAGGATATTCTACCAGAATTTCTTCAATGCTCATTCCATTGGCCAGGAAATCAAGAATCAGGGATACCCAGATTCGGGTGCCACGAATGCAAGGTTTGCCGAAGCAGACGTTTGGATCAACAGTAATACGCCGTAGAAGTGGCTTCATCTTACATTACATCTCCTTAAGGGAATAGACACGGGATTATTTCTTACTTCTTCAGAATCTTTTTAAGAATTCTTAAAGCTTTTTAAATCTACTGTTTTAATATAGTGCAATTCCAGGCTTTGTCAAAGGAAGAAAAATTAAGTTGATTAAGCAAAAGATATTATATGAAACGACATAAATAATTGCGCATCCCTTGTAGCGACTTCATTTATGAAGCCAGAAAATTAGCGGGTTTGATGAATCAAACCTCTACAGATAAGAAAATATATAAGATGTTTTATATAGCTATGCCCTGGACAATGTTTACTGGGATGATTCAAACAAATAACAATAAAGG
>CAZQMG010000134.1:0-4464 GCA_964594375.1 uncultured Clostridia bacterium
TACCGAAACCAACTAAGGTAACCTTTTCTCCTTTGGCCAGACAGTCACTTATTGCTGAGACTACTGCATCAACTGCTTTGCCAGATGTTCTCTTTGCTAGTCCTGACTAACTATATGAAACGTCTTATATATTTTCTTATCTGTAGAAGTTTGATTCATCAAACCCGCTAATTTTCTGGCTTCATAAATGAAGTCGCTACAAGGGATGCGCAATTATTTATGTCGTTTCATATAACTACCTCTTCTATTAACTGTGCTTTGTTCATTTTCTTACGTCCGTTCTAATTCATTATGATTGAAATAATGCTCCTGTCTTAGACGAAAAGCGTATCTTGTCAAAATGAGTTTCACAGGACTTGCATATTGAATTGACTAAGAGGTCTCTTCTGTTAAACTGATTCTTGAAGTAAGTTGCCAAAACCCAGATTGATAAGTGCTGAGATCTTCGTGGTTCATGTTCTTTGCATCGGAATATCATAGATGGGAATCTCTATCTCATCTACTGTGTTTTTGGAAAAAGTTCTAACAACGTCCTGCCCCCGGAGCCAACGTCTGGAATATCGTTCTTGAGACCATTTTCACTTCTTTGATTGAGAAATACTTCTCCATATCCTCTCTAAGAACAAATCTATCCAGTTTTAGTCTTACTTCCTCGTTATATTTTAGTTCGCTTTAACAAGTGTTGAGATTTGGTCGTAGGGAAAGCAAAGACTACGAGAACATCAGGCCGAAGACTGTACATGTCACGCCTAAAATCTTAGAATCCCTGAACTATGCTCCCGTAATGATTGCACTAGCTCAAATTGGCAGCTCTGTCTTTTCTCAATTCTCGAAAAGAGTTCTGATTATGTTTGGTCTTGATCCAAAGGAGACAATAGTTGAACTCTCTTGGAAACAATTATATAGCGATTCAGCCTAGGTCTTTCTCAACAATTCGTCGTAGCTCGTTTTCCCATACCTGATGAGTATCGAAGTGCTTATTGGGGTCGTGGAATATCACGTAAGCCCAGTAGAGACAGAATATGCCAAAGGTGATGATGGATAGAAAGATATAGAGTCCGTATGATCTTGTGTGAAGCGGATTGCTCGGAGTTGCGGTCAGAGCTGTTCCCTTTTTTCCCAGGGCTATTGTGACCCTCTGGAGAAAGGCGATCTCTCCTTGCTCATGGTAATAGTAGTCTGTGGTAAGATAGTACAAAACGACCAGACCCACAATGAGAGAGGCAAAAGATAGGACCCCCAAGGGAGCAAGAAACTGGGAAAAGCTTCCCAGATAGGTTAATATAAGCCACAGGAAGAAGAGGATGTTGGGACGAGTTGCTTCTTTTCTTTCCAGGAAAGAGTCGGCTTTGTTCAGAGTCCCCTTCTCTACTTCTGTCTTGCCTTCCAGGAGTTCTGAAACGCCCGCTTTGAGCCTCTTTATTCGGTTGAAGTGATTATTCCTGCGGCTATAGAGAAGCCAGTTATACCACCAAAGGTAGATGGCAATTAAGGTGCTAGCCGCAGTTGTGACCACTGGTCCTACTCCCCATCCTCCAAATAACCACCCTATTCCTCCAATGATACCGCTCATAACGATTACCACCAGAAGGAACACCAGGTATAGCCCAAAGGAAAGCCTTCGATCAGTACTCTCTCGTTCTTGAAACTCTGTAATGACTTTGGCCATTGTCTAACCTCCCTACGGCAAGGCCGTTTCCCCCTTGCCCTACATAGAATTTTGTTCTTTTTCATCTTATTGGTATTTTTCAACATTGGTCGGCAAATAAGATTTTTTTCCGAAGAGAGAACTTTTCTCCATTGAATCCCTTTAGAATTGGAGAATCCTGTAGTCGAAATCCGACCCCTGTTGGCAATACTCCCATAATTTTCAAAAATCAAGACCTGACCTCATTTATTGTTTTATTTAATCTGAGCACAACAGAGGTCTCTATCTGTCTTTCAGGAATGTTCCAATATTTTCTCAAAAGCATATCCTTCTCATGATATAACACTAACGCGAATCCATGTTTTTCATAAAATTGAATAGCCCAGTTTACACTCTGCCAGGTTCCCACCAGAATTTCAGGAGCTTTGGCTAAATTGATTAAATATTGAAGGAGCTTCCCTCCTAATCCTCTCCCTTGATATTCCGTAGCCATATAGGCATGTCTGATTAAGGTAATATTCTTAACTTCCTGAATTCCCATTACTCCGATTATTCTTCCTTCTTTTTCCAAACCAAAAAAGTTAACGCCAGAATCAATTTCATCTCCCAGTTCTTCAGCTGACATATAGGGTTCTTTCCATCTATCATTTGGAATTACTCCTTTGTAAGCTTGGGCAGCATCATTAATAACTTCCAGCATAGAATCAAGATCACGTTCTAGTAATCTACGAATCATTTCTCGAATAGCAACCGTGTTTTTCCTTAAGTGAGAAGTGGTTTATTTCTCTTTTATTTTTATACTTGAGGTCAGGTCTTGATTTTTTTAGCCCAGATGGCAGCTTGCTCCAGTTCTCCTTTTTTCAGTGGCCCTTCACTATCCTCTACTATGAAGCCCTCCGGCTCCGCCGCGAGATGACCTCCTTTGTGTTCTAATCTATTAGCCATGCGCCCAGCGGCATAGCCCAAAACTCTGAGCAATATACGTACTCCAATACCTTTATCTTCCGCTGAAAACCTTGTATCGAATGCGGCTACTCCGACATTCTCAAGAGCATTTGCGGGAATTTTCTTGAGGAACTCTTTAGTGGCTCTCGTTGCTCTACCCGCATGAGTGGGTGAGCCGACTATGAGAAAGTCAATAGATGATAGTTCCGAGGGATTGGCATCGCCCGCCTTAACTACCTTGACCTTACCCAATGGAGTGATAGCTTCGCCAATAGCCCTGGCTATTTTTTCTGTGTTACCAAACTTGGAGTCATAGATTATTAAGGCTTTCAATTCAACACCCCCAATCATATTGGATTTTTCTACCTGCAAACAATCATTATGCTAGCTATGTTATGCAGTATGCTGTTAATAGGGACGGCGACCATTTGTTGATTCTCCCACTAGGTGAAGCTTTTATCCATCGCTTAAATATTAACAGCCTACTCATTCCTCCTGTTTCTAACTAAACTACAATATTCACAATCAGGATTTGATTCTGGCATTGGTGAATACAGCAATTTCGCAGCATTCTTGATTGTTTTCTTAGCTGATTCGATATTAGTCTCTATCTTTATCGGTTCAACGTGAAACCTCACAATGCCGTTTTGCTCTACTTGCTCAGGCCAATAATAAAGCAGGTACGCTAATCCCTTGGTTTTGAAACCACTATACTCAAGCATTAGACAATAACAATCAAGCTGATTTTGATAGTATCGTGCTGGATTTTCCTTTAACTTATATCCCCTGGTTTTATAGTCTAATGGAATATAGAAGCCATCTTCTATTAGACAATCATCAAGTGCTCCTACCAATATGGCATTGGATTCCCTGTCTTCATAGCATAGATCGCTTTTGCGCCAGTTCCTCCATTTATCTAAGATGGGAATGTCTGAGAAAAGCTCTCCTCCCATCTTTCCCTTGATTTCAGGTGGCATATCGCCTTTCACTCGGAAGGTATCAAAATATGTCTTAATGACTGAATCCATGCCTGAAGGCAAAGATGGGAATATACCGCGGGGTCTTTTTATGCCTTTGTTTTTCTCAAGCCAGAAGCATCGTGGGCATTCGAGGAAAAGGTTAAGTGCTGATGGTGATAACCTTATTTTGCTGTTTTTCGGCGTTTTTGTGTTTGGAACTGGCTCATTCATGAAATCCCACAGGGTCTTTTGTTCTTGTCTAATCATTTACTGTACCTTTTTACTAGATCGACACGTGCTGAAAGCGTAAAAAAAGGTCTTTCTACTATTCAATGAGTTCTATAAAGACAGGACTTTCAGAAATATCGTGCCTGGAATCAGGTCTTGATTTTTCTGGCATATCAGAAGTATATCAGAGCTAGCGATTATGGCAATCATCGCCTGAGTGGAAATACCCGTACTTCAAAAGAAGTTTCTGGTAATTGAGATTGTTGTATGGTCGGCTGCAAGAATTCAAAAGTCAGCTTTTTGGTCTCGTGCCGTTTAAGATAAACAGTCTGAGATCTGCTCCATTTTTCGCTTCCGTACCGAAGCTCAACGCCTACAATAGCTGCTCCTTCTCTACCCTTATTACTAAGCTCAACGTTAATAACGTAACCATAATCAAGACCAAAAAAGTACTCATGCCCCTCTGTATTCAGAATCTCGATATCAGGACGAACTCCGAATTCGAAGACTGTTGTCAGCAAAAACTGAATCAGCACAGAAAGGGCAACAGAAGTAAGAATTATTTCTATTATCCTGCCTCGTGTCATAATATTCTCCAAACATAATCACTTTTGTGTCAGACTTTTGACATAGTAAGCATCAACATAGATATTGAGGAAAAAACTGTCATTTTAGTTCGGATCC
>CAZQMG010000135.1:0-4433 GCA_964594375.1 uncultured Clostridia bacterium
ACATTCTAATATGCGGCACCTCCAGTATTTTCCACCCTCATTTGGGGATTAAAAAAGGAATCGCAAAACTCAGAGAGGCTTTGAGAGATTCATTTCTTTGACTTTTAATTTCTGTATGTTATATTACAAAAGGCCTCAGGACAATCTCGTATTGCGTCGTGCGTGATGCGTATTGCGCAATACGATATACGACATACGCAATATGATATTGTTTTGCTTTTGGTAGGTTTTATTCGATAAGATAATGCGAGGGAGAGGTTGATGGAGCGAGTATTTATTTTTGATACAACTCTGCGAGATGGAGAGCAAGCCGCTGGAACACGACTGGGAGAAAGGGAAAAGTTAGTAATAGCTCAGCAGTTGGCTCGGCTGAGAGTGGATGTTATAGAGGCGGGTTTTCCCATCTCTTCGCCGGAGGACTTCAGGGCTGTGCAGCTGATATCAAAGGAGATCGAAGGTCCCATTATTTGTGCGCTATCCCGAGCTGTAGCTCGAGACATTGATGAGTGTGGTAAAGCACTAGCAAAAGCAAAATGCTCTCGCATCCATACAGGCATTGGCATTTCTGACATTCACATTGCTGGTAAATTCAGAGATGAGAAGTATGGGAAAACGATGGGTGAAAAAAAAGCCCGCATACTTCAAATGTCCATCGAGGCAGTTAAGCGTGCCAGGGATTATACCGACGACGTCGAGTTTTACGCTGAAGATGCTGGGCGCGCTGAGCCGTCTTACCTATTTGAGATAATTGAGGCTGTCATTGAAGCCGGAGCTACGGTAGTCAACATTCCGGATACGACTGGCTATACCATTCCTGAGCAGTTTGGTGCACTGATCCGGCATATCCGTACCCATGTCTCAAACATTAGCCAAGCGATTATCAGTGTCCACTGTCACGACGACCTGGGAATGGCTGTAGCGAATACTCTGGTGGGTGTGAAAGATGGAGCGCGGCAAGTAGAAGG
Source organism: uncultured Clostridia bacterium (assembly GCA_964594375.1). Lineage (GTDB taxonomy): Bacteria > Aerophobota > Aerophobia > Aerophobales > AE-B3A > AE-B3A. The sequence goes on from CAZQMG010000135.1 coordinate 966, forward strand.
CACTATCAACGGTATCGGCGAACGGGCAGGCAATGCAGCTATCGAAGAGGTAGTTATGGCTCTGCGCACTCGTCGCGACCATTTCGGAGTGGATACTGGAATTAAAAGCAAGGAGTTTTACCGCACTAGCCGTTTGGTGGCTAATATGTTAGGGATGAGGGTTCCGTCAAACAAAGCCATCGTAGGAAAAAATGCTTTTGCTCACAGCTCCGGAATTCATGTGGACGGGTTTTTGAAGAAACGAGAGACCTATGAAATTATGCAACCAGAAGATGTGGGTTTTCCCCGAAGTGAGGTTGTTCTTACGGCCCGCACGGGTCGTCACGGTCTAAGGCACCGCTTGGAAAAGATGGGATATACACTGTCCTCAGAGGAAGTGGAGAAAGTGTATAAGCGTTTTCTGATTATTGGGGATAAAAAACAGGAGGTCTTCGATGAGGACCTGGTAGCAATTATTCAGGATGAGATTCATCCAATTCCAGAGATTTATCATATCGAATATCTACATACTTCCAGTGGCACAGGCACAATCCCAACATCTACCGTGCGGGTCCGAATCGGCGAGGAGGTCAAACAGATGGCTGCTTGTGGAGATGGTCCCGTAGATGCAACTTATAAAGCTATTGAGGCAGTAGTGAACATCCCGGTCAAAATTACCCAATATGAAATTCGAGCAGTAACTAGCGGCACTGAAGCTCTGGGCGAGGTTACCGTACAACTTGAGGGGAAGGGTGTGGCGGTGATGGGCCGAGGTGCTTCCACTGATATCATTGAGGCTAGTGCCAAGGCTTATATCAATGCTATTAATAGATTAGTCTATCGGCAGAGGAATAGTAAATGAAAGAGGAGCTGGGAAAACTCAAAGATGAAGCAGAGAAGAAAATCAGACGAGCTAAAGATGAGAAAGAGTTAGATGGGGTACGGATTGAGTTTTTAGGAAGGAAACAGGGTAAAATTACTCACATTCTAAGAAATTTGAAAGACCTTCCTTCTGAAGATAAGCCTCTTATAGGCGGTCTAGTTAACAAACTAAAGCAATTTATTCAAAAAGAGATTGAGGAAAAAAAGAAGAAGATAGAAAAGAAAGAAATAGAAGGATATATTGATATAACTCTTCCTGGAAAAAAGCCTCTTCTGGGCAGATTACATCCTATTACCCAGACTGTCCGAGAGATTAAGAGAATCTTCATTGGATTGGGCTTTCGTGTAGTAAGTGGCCCAGAGATAGAGACAGAGTATTATAACTTCGAAGCCTTGAATATGCCTCGTTACCATCCAGCCAGAGATGAACAGGATTCATTCTATTTAGATGATAACTATCTTTTGCGTACCCAGACTTCGCCGGTGCAAATTAGAGTGATGCAGAAGGAGTCTCCTCCTATTCGTATAATCGCTCCAGGTAGATGTTATCGACGTGATGCTGTTGATGCCTCCCATTTTCCTATGTTTCATCAAATAGAAGGGTTAGCGGTAGATAAGAAAATAACTTTTTCCGACTTAAAAGGCTCTCTTACTTATTTTATTCATCAAATGTTTGGCAGAGACACAAAACTTCGTTTTCGTCCCAGTTTTTTCCCTTTTACTGAGCCCAGCGCTGAGGTAGATATTAGTTGCATTATGTGTAAAGGTTCAGGGTGTAGAGTATGTTCGGGTAAGGGATGGCTAGAGATATTGGGAGCAGGCATGGTAGATCCGGAGGTATTCAAGAAGGTTGGCTACGATCCAGAAAAATACCAGGGGTTTGCCTTTGGTATGGGACCAGACCGGATTTGTATGTTAAAATACGGTATCGATGATATTCGTCTATTCTTTCAGAATGACCTTCGATTCTTAGAGCAATTCTAAAATAGTATTGCGTCGTGCGTGATGCGTATTGCGCCTGCGACATACGATATACGCAATACGATATACGAAGTATGAACTAGATATCAGCTGAATGTGGGGCTTAAATGATAGAATTTGAGTCTGCTTCTTCCAAGTCTTCATCTATATCAGCCACAAAGCCCTCTTCTGTTCAAATAAAGGTTTTGGGAATAGGGGGAGCAGGTTGCAATATTTTATCTCGTATAAGTTCTTCTTTTCCGGCGCGGATGGAATCCATTGCTGTTAATACTGATCTGAGGTGCTTGGAAAAATGCAAAACAAAGAAGAGACTGCAGTTAGGAGCTACTATCACCGGGGGGTGGGGAGTTGGCGGTGATGCGGAGATGGGGAGGCGAATTGCTCTGGAAGAAAAAGAAAAAATCAAGCAAATACTGCAGGGAGCAAACCTTATTTGCCTTGTTTTTGGCTTGGGAAAAGGCACCGGTACAGGAGTTTCTCCTGTAATAGGTCAGTTAGCTAAAGAGCTCGGTAGTTTGACCATGGGGTTTGCCATCCTTCCCTTTGATTTTGAAGGAGAGAAAAGAGTTTCCTTAGCTAAGAAGAGCATTCAGGAGATGGAAAAGGCAGTAGACGCTTTGATGATTATTCCTAATGACGTTCTGCTGGGTAATCCGGAGAAAGATTTATCTTTGCAAGAAGGATTTGGGCGAGTAGATGGAATTATGGGGAAAGCTATCCATGTTCTGGACAATTTGCTTTTGCATCCCGGTTTAATAGACATAGATTTTGCCGACTTTAAAGCCTTTCTTCAGAAGAAAGGTCATGTTCAAATGGCCATCGGGAGAGCAAAAGGACAAGGAGCAGCTAAAGATGCAGCCAAACAGGCTATTTCTTCTCCTTTAATGGAAAGGATTTCCTTGAAGAAAGCCAAAGGAGTACTATTCAATATTCTAGGTGGGAAGAATTTGAGTTTATCTGAAGTGGAAAAGGCTGCCCTGGTTATAAAAGAAGCTGTCTCTCCTGGCAGCGAGATTGTCTTTGGTGTGACTATAGATGAGAATTTATCCAGTGAGGTGTCACTTGCTTTTATAGCAGTGGGAGAGGAGACTATTAGCGGAGCGGGCAGAAAAAGAGCAGAAGAGCCCTATCAGAGTGAGTTAGATTTAGGAGTTTATGAGGATAATTTAGACATTCCTACTTTCTTAAGAAAAAGAAAGAACTAAAAAGGAATTTCGATGTGGCGCTCTCTAAAACGGAATCGGGGCAAGATTATTGGTGGGCTAGGCGGTTTGGCAATAGCTTTACTTTTGATCTTTGCCTGGCCTTTAGTTTTAATATTTATTCTTGTGCTTCTAGGAATTTCTTTAGGAGGTATTTTTGATGCAGCAAGAAAAGTGGGAGTTTTTCTAGATCGCCTTTTTTCTTACAAAAAACCTCCCAAAGATGATTAATCTGATAATATAGGAATTTCCTTTTTCCCCTCACCTCAATCCTCTCCCCACGGGGGAGAGGGAAGGGAGAGGGGGGTAACCGGTTTACCGTTCGTTATTTTTTTATTCCTTATAATTTTTGATTTTTTTGTTTTTTACTATAGGCTATCCGCTAAACGCTATGCGCTATATTTGTTGAAAGGATAATTATGAG
>CAZQMG010000136.1:0-4397 GCA_964594375.1 uncultured Clostridia bacterium
AAAAATAGAACCGTCCCCTTTTCCTACTTTTCCTAACCATTTAACCAATTAACCAGTTAACTAACGAGTTAGCAGGTCAATGAACAACGAACAATGAACTATGAACCAAATAGAAAATGCTTATTTTAGGAATAGAGACCTCTTGTGATGAAACAGCAGCAGCCATAGTAGAAGATGGAAAAAAAATCCTATCTAATGTGGTAATTTCCCAGGTCAACCTACATCGAAAGCTACAGGGAATAGTCCCGGAAATAGCCTCAAGAAAGCATCTAGAAACCATTCTTCCTGCTATAAAACAAGCTCTCCAGAGGCCCCAACTAAAATTAGAAAATCTCGACGCTGTCGCTGTTACTCATGGGCCAGGGCTATTGGGTTCGCTCTTAATAGGCTTGACCATAGCCAAGGGGATAGCCTATTCTCTGGAGATACCTCTCATAGGCATTAATCACCTGGAAGCGCACCTTTACGCTAATTTTCTCTTATATCCCGAGGTTACTCCTCCCCTTATAGGCTTAATCATTTCTGGTGGTCACACCGAATTGGTATATTTATCTAAAAAGGGAGAATACGAGGTGATGGGGACAACCAGGGACGATGCAGCAGGAGAAGCCTTTGATAAAGTAGCCAGAATTCTTAACTTAGGATATCCGGGAGGACCAGCCATAGAAAAGATAGCCAAAGAAGGAGACCCTCAATCTATAAAATTACCCTTAGTCCATTTCAAGAAGGAGACCCTGGACTTCAGTTTTAGCGGAATAAAGACAGCCATATTATACTATGTAAGAAATCTGGAGAAAAAAGGAGAACATATCCCTGTTTCAAACCTTGCCGCTAGCTTCCAGTTAAAAGTTGCCCAGATGCTTGGCAAAAATCTTTTTAAAATAGCCTGCTCAAAGAAGGTAAAACAAATAATATTAGGAGGGGGGGTAACGGCTAATCTCTTCCTTCGCTCATTTCTGGAAAAAGAGAAACCAAACAATATAGAAATATTCTTTCCCTCTGCCGAGCTCTGCACTGATAATGCAGCTATGGTTGCTGCTTGTGCTTATGCTAAACTCAATAGAGGTGAAACCTCTCCCTTTTCCCTCGACGCTCAACCCAACCTCAGCCTCTCAGAATAAACTTGCCGAGGGGACTTCCTTGAAACCAGGGTTTTTTACAAAAAAATGCCAGAATACCCCTCAGCTTACTGAGGGGTCATTTATTTTTTCGTTAAGGTGGGGGGATTGACAAAAAATTTTTTTGATATATAATGAAATCGGTATTAAAAAGTTTCCATCTTGTCCCTGACGGAAAATTCGATTGACACAAGATATAAGAAAATGAAAAAGAAATTGACATTGGAAGATGTAGCAAGAAAAGCAGGAGTTTCCAAGTCTAGTGTTGCACGGGCGTTAGGTAATTATGGCTCTGTTAGTGAGGAAGTCCGCAAGAGAGTACTTAATGCTGCAAAGAAGATAGGCTATGAGCCTAACCAAATTGCTAGAAGCCTGAAGACTAGGCGCACGAATACTATTGGAGTTATAATCTCTGATATAACTACTTATTTCTTTACCTCTGTAGTGCGAGGAATTGCAGATGTGGCCAGTCAGAGTGGATATGACCTGGTGCTTTGCAATACTGATGAAGACCCCGAAAAAGAAAATAAATTTTTAAGGGTATTGGCTAGCAGAAATGTAGATGGATTGATAATTTCCGCATCAGGAAAAAATACCTATTTGAAAAAATTAATCAGAGCAGGTTTACCTGTAATACTCCTGGATCGCAGAATAGAAGGTTTAGGGACGACACAACTTGTAGTGGATAATGAAAGTGGTGCATATGAAGCAGTTACTCACCTGATCAGGTTAGGACACAGACGAATAGGCATAATAAACGGTCTGGCTAATATCCAGACTAGTCAGGAAAGATTTAACGGATACAAGAAAGCGCTGCAAGACAATCACATCCGGTTAGATCCTCAACTGATAAAATACGGTGATTTCAAAATGGCAAAGGCTAAAGAGGTAACCAAAGAACTTTTAGATATGAAAAATCCTCTTTCTGCTTTATTTATAAGCAATGAAGCAATGATTGCCGGGGCCCTTTTAGCTTTCAAAGAAAGGAACATTAATATTCCTGAGCAGATAGCCATAGTAGGATTTGATGATCCAGTTTGGGGACAGTTGCTTGACCCCCCTCTAACTGCTGTGAGCCAACCTGCTTACCCAATGGGTACGATGGCCTGCCAAACCCTATTACAGAAAATAAATGAGCCGGGAAGAGAAAGAGCGTCATTTGAAGAGCTAGTTCTGAAACCAAAATTGATTGTGAGGGGTTCCTGTGGAGAAAAAATTGACCTTCCAAAAAACTGAAGGATTGAAGGAAAAATTGATAGACTTAACTTGCTTTGTTATCAGTGCGATAAGCATCCAAGGGGATTAAAAGAAGGGTTTCACAAAAGAAAAGGTGAGAAAAATTTCACCGCCATATCCGTGAAAGGAGAAAAATTAATGATGAAACACAATGAAATTAAGGAGCGACAAGAGCGACGTATGGCCTGGTGGCGTGAGGCAAAGTTTGGCATGTTCGTTCACTGGGGTCTCTATGCCATACCAGCTGGAATGTGGAAGGGCAAGAAAGTATCAGGGATAGGCGAATGGATTATGTACCGTGCCAGAATTCCTATTAAGAAATATGAACTCTTTGCCAAGCAGTTCAATCCTGTTAAGTTCAACGCTAGAGAATGGGTCCAGATTGCCAAGAATGCCGGTATGAAGTGGATTGTCGTAACGGCCAAACATCATGATGGATTTTGTATGTTTGACACCAAATTGACCGACTACAACATCGTCAAGGCGACTCCATTTGAACATGACCCTCTCAAAGATTTGGCCAGGGCATGTGAGGAAGAAGGTATTAAATTGGGCTTCTATTACTCTCAGACATTGGACTGGCATCATCCAAATGGAATCGGGAATGATTGGGATTTTGACCCAGAAAAGAAAAACTTCTCCAGCTATCTGAAGGGCTACGTAAAACCTCAACTTCAGGAGCTGCTTACCAACTACGGTCCTGTGACTGTCCTTTGGTTTGATATCATGACTCCGACTCCAGAGCAGGCTAGAGAAATAAAAGAGTGGATTCGTAACTTACAACCAGATACCATTATCAGCGGTCGTATAGCTCCACCGATGGAAAAAGGTATCGGTAATTACAGTGAAAGGGGAGATAACGAAATTCCTGCTGAAAAGATTGAGGGTGATTGGGAAACTCCTGCTACCATAAATGATACTTGGGGGTTTAAAAGCTATGACCATAACTGGAAATCAACCGGTGTTTTGATTCACAAGCTAGTGGAGATTGTCAGCAAGGGAGGCAACTACCTGCTTAATGTGGGCCCTACACCTGAAGGTCTCATTCCCCAACCTAGTGTGGATCGATTAGCTGCGGTAGGTAGGTGGCTGAAAGTAAACGGTGAGAGCATCTACGGTGCAAAGACAGGCCTCTTTGATGAGACCGAATGGGGCAGGTGCACTGCAAAGCTCGGAAAGCTTTATCTGCATGTTCTTGCCTGGCCCGATGATGGCCAGCTTCAGGTGCCAGGTTTTGGAAACAAAATTAAAGAGGTATACCTTCTGGCTGATCCAAAGAAGGGGGCTCTGGAAGTTAAAAGCAAGGGTGAGAATACGCTCATCAAGCTCCCATCTCAGGCTTCGGATCCGGTTGATACAGTTGTTGTTGTGGAGATAGGGAAATAAGCTTGATGAACATGATAGTGTTATCGTACTGGAAATGGGAGAAAAATTAAGAGAATACTAAATATGAACCGTTATTTCCAGAAAAGGGGCTAAAATAGGGCCGGAGAGGAGGTGAAAGATAAGAAAATGAAAAGCACCCATTTCATTGCTTGTTTAGCCGAGGATGTCGCTTTTCCAAGTTTCGGTCAGACCGATGAGGACTTTTACCTTAATCTAGCCCTTCATCCAGAAATGCATGCAAAGATAGCCGAATTAGCCGGCAAGAGAGCTATTGCAATGCTCAAATATTACGCAGAAGAGGAAATAGATGGCCTCATCCCCTGTGCTGATTATGGTAGCAGTACTGCTCTTTTAGCCAATCCTAAGATATTTATTAAGCATGTCTTTCCCTGGCTCAAGGCCTATTGTGATGAGGCACACAAATTAGGCATGAAGGTGCTCAAACACTGCTGTGGAAGAACATGGGAAATATTTAATTACTTTATCAAGGCAGGATATGATGCCTACCAGTCAATCCAGCCAACTGCCGGAATGGACATTAGACTACTTAAGGAAAAATATGGAGATAGGATTACCCTTTGGGGCGGAGTCAGTAATGAGAACCTCATTGGAGGCAAGGTGAAAGATGTGGAGGCAGATGCCCGTTATGCCATAAAG
>CAZQMG010000137.1:0-4383 GCA_964594375.1 uncultured Clostridia bacterium
GTCGCTCGTAAAAAAAGTAAATGACTGATAAGATTAAAGATTTTAGAGATTTAGATATCTGGAAGAAAGGCATAGAAATTGTTAAAGATATATATAATATAGTAGAGAAATTTCCTAAGCAAGAGTTCTACGGCTTAGTATCCCAAATACAAATATCGGCTGTTTCTATACCATCAAATATAGCCGAAGGATTCAACAGATTTCATAATAAAGAATATAAACAGTTTTTATATATAGCATTAGGTTCCTGTGCTGAGCTAGAAACACAAATCGAGATAGCTTTCGAGTTAAAATATATAAATGATGAAAAGAAAAAGGGTATATTGGAAAAAATCAAGCACGAATCTCGTATGCTAACAAACTTAATCAAAAAGCTGAATTGACGAGCAACTAGCAACGAAAAAAAGAGGAGGTTTGAATGTTAAGCAAGGATGATATCGTCAGCAAAGTAAAGGAAATTACTAGTGAGCAATTGGGTGTGGATGAATCTCAAATTATACCAGAGGCCAAGTTTGTGGATGATCTGGGAGCAGATTCGCTGGATACAGTAGAATTGGTGATGGCTTTAGAGGAGGAATTTGACCTAGAAATCTCGGATGAGGAAGCAGAAAAACTAACCACAGTGAATAGAGTTGTAAGTTATATTGAGGACTGTCTGGATAAGAAGTGATGTAATTACTATAATACGATTCAAATCTACTCATATACTAAAAAGGAACAAAGGGATAAAATGGAATGCCGAGTGGTAATAACCGGAATGGGTGTAGTCTCTCCTATTGGTATCGGAATAGAGACTTTTGAAGAAGCACTTTTTGAGGGAAAGAATGGAATAGTAAGAATAACTCTCTTTGATGCTTCATCTTACCGTTCTCAAATTGCAGGAGAAGTTAGAAACTTCAATCCTCGCGATTATTTTCCTCCCAAACAAATTGGACGAATGGACCGCTTCACTCAAATGGGAATGGTAGCTGCAGAAGAAGCAATAAAGCAAGCGGGAATATTGCCTAATGAAGAAGATTCAGGTGAAATAGGCATCTTGGTGGGTTCAGGAGTGGGAGGGCTCTATACTGTTGGAAGAGAACAAACCGTTCTACTTGAAAAAGGTCCTCGAAAGGTGAGCCCCTTTCTAGTCCCTATGCTTATTACTGATATTACTTCAGCACAAATTGCTATTAAATATGGATTTTCCGGGCCAAACTTCTCTATTTCCACTGCTTGTGCTTCAGGAAATCACTCTATAGGCGAGGCTTTTAAAATTATCCAGAGAGGAGATGCTGAAGTGATGGTTGCCGGAGGAGCAGAAGCGGCTATTACTCCCCTGGGATTAGCTGGCTTTTGTTCTATGCGGGCATTGTCTACTCGAAATAATGAACCGGCAAAAGCCTCTCGTCCTTTTGATAAGCAAAGAGATGGTTTCGTAATAGGAGAAGGAGCAGGTGTAGTAGTCCTTGAAAAATGGGAACGAGCCAGAAAAAGAAAAGTTCCTATCTGGGGAGAGATAATAGGTTTCGGCATGAGTGAAGACGCATATCATATAACTCAACCGATCGGAGACGGAAGAGGATTAAGAGAAGCCATGCGGAGAGCCTTACTAGACGCAAAAATTCCTATTGAAAAGGTTGACTACATAAATGCCCATGGAACTTCTACCCCCCTCAATGATAAAATAGAAACACGGGCTATCAAGAACCTTTTTGGGAAAAATGCCTATCGAATACCTATAAGTTCTACTAAATCTATGACCGGTCATCTCTTGGGGGCAACAGGTGGAGTGGAGATGATTGCTTGCCTTCTGGCCCTCAAAAAAGCAATTATTCCTCCCACTATTAATTATGAAGAATCTGATCCTGACTGTGACCTGGACTATGTTCCCAACCAATCTCGAGAAGTCAAGCTACGAGTGGCTATGTCTAATTCAATGGGATTCGGGGGACATAACGCCGTTTTGCTGCTAAAGAAGATGTGAGATGGGGATTAGCCCGGCTGAAAGGAAAAAACTGGAGAGACTGGAGAAAAAATTAGGAATAAAATTTGCGCATCTTGACCTTTTAAATCAAGCCTTAGTCCATACCTCTTATGCCAAATCAAATCAAAAAGAGATTCTGTTTCATAATGAAAAATTGGAGTTCCTGGGGGACGCTGTCCTGAATTTAGTGACAGCAGAATATCTTTTTCGCCAATATCCATATCTAAATGAGGGGGAATTAACTAAGCTCCGTTCCAAGATCGTTTCTCAGGAGAGTCTTTCTCGATATGCAGGTAAAATCAAGCTAGGAAAATATATCTTAGTGGGTAAAAACCAGGAGGCAATTCGAAGCCAGCCTGCTTTATTGGCTGATACGTATGAAGCTATAATAGGAGCTTTCTATTTGGATAAAGGCCTGGATAATGTGCGTTCCTTTATTTCTGACCTATTTCTAAAGCAGAAGAAAGAAATTGAGCAAATCAATGATTTCAAATCCTGGCTGCAGGAATATGCCCAATCTCTTTACGATACTCTACCTCAATATAAGGTAATCAAGGAAGTTGGCCCCAACCACAAAAAGAAATTTAAGGTTAGAGTTATGCTTAAAGGGAAGATCTTGGGACAAGGGTGGGGTTTAAGTAAGAAGAAAGCAGAGATGATGGCGGCTCGATCTATCTGGGAAAATACAACGAAACCTGGTAAGCCATAAGATAAATTCAGGATTTAAAATGAACCCTTTAATGATTAGTATATCTGGAGTAAGAGGAATTGTGGGAGAGGGCTTTACTCCTGAGATAGTAGCTAGATTTTCTGCTGCTTTTGCTACATTTACTGAAAAGGGAACAGTTATAGTTGGTTCAGATACAAGAACATCAAACTATATGTTCAAATATGCTGTTTTTAGCGGCTTACTTTCTGGTGGCTCTCAAGTGATAGATGTAGGTGTCTGTCCTACACCTTCTCTTCAGCTTATGGTAGAAAAACTGAAGGCTGATGGGGGAATAGTTATCACGGGAAGTCATAACCCAGCCCAGTGGAATGCATTGAAGTTTGTTCGCTTTGATGGACTCTTTCTTTATCCTGAACAGGCGAAAATCCTTCTAAAGATATATAATGGCCGAAAAATAAGGCGTATTCAGTGGGATAAAGTAAGGAAAGTCCGTAAAGATAGTACGGCCATAGAAAATCATCTTGACAAAGTCCTGCAAAGTGTAAATAGGGAAAAAATCAGAAGTAAAAAGTTTAGGGTTGCTCTTGATTCCTGTAATGGAGCAGGAGCATTAATCAGCCCTGAACTTCTTCAACGATTGGGATGCCATGTCTTTGGACTCAATTCCCGTCCTGATGGGAGGTTTGCTCACTCACCTGAACCCATTGCTTCTAACTTGACTCAATTATCGCAACTGGTCAAATCTGAAAGGGCAGATATAGGTTTCGCTCATGATGCTGACGCAGATAGAGTAGCTATAGTTACGGAGCAGGGAAGAATCTTGCCTGAAGATTATTCCCTGCTCCTGGCTACCAAATTTACACTTGCTAACAAGAGAGGGTTGGTAGTCACTAACCTTTCTACCACTCGGGCACTGGAGGAGGTAGTTGAGCAGTTCAACTGTCCAATGAAAAGGACAAAAATAGGTGATATTCACGTATCTCGTTGCATGAAGGAAAAAAAAGCGGTGATAGGAGGAGAAGGTAACGGAGGAGTAATTCTTCCTCAAATTCACTATGCTCGGGATGGAATTGCTGCTATTGCTCTATTGTTGGAATATTTAGCTGAAACAAACGAGCCAATTTCAAAATTAGCCAGTAATTTTCCTCATTATTACATAATCAAAAGAAAACTAAAAACTACTAGAGAGAATTTTTCCTTACTTAAAATCAGACTAAAAAAGGAATTTCAAGGAGCAAAATTTAATTTCCTTGATGGTATCAAAGTCGATTTAGATAAGAGTTGGATTCATATAAGACATTCTGGTACTGAGCCGGTAATCCGTATTATTACTGAAGCTAAGACAAAAAGAGAAGCAGAGGATTTATATAAACTAACTTCTTCCTTTTTTAAGACGGCTTAACTGTTTTTTCTACTGTTTTGCCTTTACTCCTTTGCAAAAAAATCTTGTTGCAACTACGTTATTTACATATATTTTGAATAAAAATAAATGAAAAATAGATGGGGCAAATAAGCAAGAAAATACCGAAGGACAATTTCTTCCGTCGCTGTATAGTAGCCTTTTATTATTTCTGCTCAGCTTCTCGTTTCGGGAAAAATATAAACTCGTCGCTTTGCTCCTCAGACAGTATATTTTTCTTTTTCCTCAACTCGAAGCTTCATTAGGGTTGCTCCTATAAGGCTTCTTCAGAAAATATCCTTCGGTAGACCATATAATTCCTAGTTCATCAAGAAAAATGAAAGAATG
>CAZQMG010000138.1:0-1293 GCA_964594375.1 uncultured Clostridia bacterium
TGTCTTCATCAGGGATGCCCGTTCCTCCGTGCAAAACAAGAGGAATTTTAATCGCCTCATTCACCTCGTCCAGACGTTCAAAATTTAATTCTGGCCTGGCTTTATAAAATCCATGGGCTGTTCCAATACCTATAGCTAAAGAATCTACCTTTGTTTCTTTAACAAACCGGATAGCCTCCTCAACATTAATTAAGAAATCCTCTCCCTTATACTTACCCTCTATGCTTTTTCCTTTAATTCTTCCCAGTTCTCCTTCCACACAGACACCCTTTGGATGAGCAAACTTAACCACTTTTCGGGTTAAAGCGATATTCTCTTTTAGCTTTAAAGCTGAGCCATCAATCATTACTGAAGGATAGCCTTTTTCAACACATTCAGCACATAGCTCAAAGCTGGTGGAGTGATCCAGGTGATGTATCAGAGGAACTTTAACCAACTGCATACTTACCTTACCAATAGCTGCTAAATAATCAATTCCTATCGCTTTGGCTACTAGAGGATTGGAGGAGATTATTACCGATGATTTCTCTTCCTCTGCCGCCTCAATTATAGCCAATAAATCCCAGATATCTGAATAATTAAAAGCAGGAATAGCGTATTTACCTTCATCTGCCTTTTTCAATAATTCTTTTAAATTCATCATTTATTTTCCTTTGCTACATTCCAGGTAACATCATTACCCCTTTGAGTTTTTTCAAAGAAAGCCCTTCTCTTACTCCATTTTTTTACTCTATCTAATAATTCTTTCACCTCACCTTCTGATTCACAGGAGATGCTCATAAAAAATCCCCCCAGAGTTTTCCATAATTCAAGACATATACGACACTGAAATTAAATAATAAACTCAATATTCATCTTCCAGAGTAGTTTTTTCTTCAATTCTTTCAAATTTCACCTGGCCAATTCCGGGAATTTCTTTAAGCTCTGATAAAGTAAGGAAACTACCTTTCTCTTCCCTATACTCAATAATCCTTTGGGCAAGAACAGGACCAATGCCAGGAAGATAGGTCAACTGTTCTAAAGAGGCACGATTTATATTGAGCTTTTCCCCGGGAATCCATATCTCCTCTTTATCTTCTAGAGATGAACCTAGATCTATCCCTCTCAAATCTGCCTGAGGAAGAGCTCCTCCTGCCTCCCTGATTCCCTCAATTACCAGGCTCCCCTTGGGAATGTCGTACCAACCAGGCTCCTTTACCGCGCCCTCTATCTTCACTTCTATTGATTCTTTGGATACGAGCACTCTGGGAAGACGAGGAATTCCTCCCGTAAGTTTTACTCCCAGCCCTACCA
>CAZQMG010000138.1:1393-4381 GCA_964594375.1 uncultured Clostridia bacterium
CTTCCTTGCTCAATTCTAAAATCCCCCTCAATCTACCGTTTATCTGAATAGCTATCTTGGCTATTTCTGATTCAACCAAAGAAGCATCATAGTCTGGCCATTTCTCTTTAAAGATAGTATCTGAATGCTCTATGACTTCCCACAGTTCTTCTGCAAAATGAGGAGCAAAGGGAGCTAGTAATACAAGGAAGGTCTCTACTGTTTTTCTGTCTATCCCTTTGCTCAAGACTTCAGGTTCGTTTAGCCAATTGATAAACTCCATAAAGCTGCTAATGGCAGTATTAAATTTAAAGAGCTTCATCCGATTGCTTACATCTCGAATAAGAGTGTGTCGTTTTCTCAGAACATCTTCTCTTTCTGAAGCATATTTTCCCTTCAACTTTAGAACGATATCCCAGGTCTTTTTTAAAAACCGATAGGTTCCCTCAATTCCTCGATCAGTCCATTCGCAGTTCATTTCTGCCGGCCCAATAAAAAGTTCATATAGACGGACACTATCGGTTCCATATCTTTTCACTAAATCGTCTGGGGTAACAACATTTCCCTTCGACTTAGACATTTTCTCCACTTTTCCCGTTATCTTACTCTTCTTACAAACCATTCCCTGGTTGAAGAGCTGCTTGAACGGCTCCTCAAAGTCTATATAGCCCAAATCATATAAGACTTTAGTGAAAAAGCGTGCATAAAGTAAATGAAGAATAGCATGTTCCACTCCTCCTACATACATATCAACAGGAAGCCAACGCTTAAGATTTTCCTTATCAAAAGCAGCTTCTTCAAGATGAGGATTAGGATAGCGGAGAAAATACCAGGAAGAACCAGCCCAGGTAGGCATAGTATCTGTCTCTCTCTTTGCCCTTGAGCCGCAGTGAGGACAGTTAGTATTAACAAACTCAGCTATACTAGCCAGGGGAGATTCCCCTGTACCTGTAGGTCTATACTCTTCTACCTCGGGGAGGCGGACAGGAAGGTCTTTCTCTGGCACAGGAACTTCACCGCACCTAGAACAGTAAATAATAGGAATAGGCTCACCCCAATACCTCTGGCGGGAAAATACCCAATCCCTTAATTTATAATTAACCGATTTTTTGCCCTCTCCCTTTTTGGCTAACCATTCTGTAATTCTCTTGCGGGCTATTGCTGAATCCAGACCATTGAATGAGCCAGAGTTTATCAGTTTTCCCTCTCCAATATATGCCTCTATAAGAGAACCATCCTTTGCTCTTTTACTCTGCTGACTGTAAATAACCTCTCTAATGGATAAAGAAAACTCCTTAGCAAACTCAAAATCTCTTACATCATGGGCAGGAACAGCCATAATAGCGCCTGTGCCATAAGTCAAAAGAACATAATCGGCTACCCAGATGGGAATTTCTTCCCCATTAATCGGATTGACCGCATAGGCACCGGTGAATACACCCGTCTTTGCCTTAACCGTGGCGGTTCTCATCCGTTCAGAAGTCTTTTGGGCTTGCTCCGCATATTTTTGTACTTCCTTCTTGCGCTCCAATAAGGTAATTTTAGAAATAAGCTCATGCTCAGGAGCCAATACCATATAAGTAGCACCAGCCAGGGTATCAGGACGAGTAGTAAAGACGGAAATCTCATAATCCCTCTTCTCGAGCTTTGAATGGACTTTAAAGATAACTTCACATCCCTGGCTGTAGCCGATCCAGTTGGCTTGCATAATCTTCACTTTCTCTGGCCAGTTTAGCTTATCCAGGTCCTTAAGGAGACGATGAGCATAACTTGTTATTTTCAACATCCATTGCATCAACTTCTTGCGGGTAACCTCAGAACCACAGCGTTCACACTTCCCATTAATCACTTCTTCATTGGCCAGGCCAGTCTTACAACTGGGGCACCAGTTAATGGGCATAAGTCTTCTATAAGCAAGATTATTTTTATACATCTGAAGAAAAATCCATTGAGTCCATTTATAATATAGAGAAGCACTAGTATCTATCTCTCTGGACCAGTCATACATAGCCCCTATTTCCTTTAGTTGCCTTTTCATATTCTCAATATTCTTTCGAGTATTAACTCCTGGATGAATACCCTTTTTTATAGCATCATTTTCTGCCGGGAGACCGAAAGAGTCCCATCCCATAGGATGAAGAACATTATAGCCCTCTAATTCTTTATAGCGAGACCATACATCTGAAAGAACATACCCCCGCCAATGACCAACATGCAGTCCTGAACCAGAAGGATAGGGAAACATATCCAGACAGTAATACTCTGGTTTTTCCGACTTAAGGGAAGTTTTATGGTCTCCTCGCTCTTCCCAAATACGCCGCCATTTGCCTTCTATTTTTTGAGGTTGATAAGGGGTAAACATAGAGACACCTTTCAGTTCGACAAATTAGGAGTAATAAATTTATTGTAATGTAATAAAAACAGCGAACAAAGTCAAACTACACGGTATCTAGCGAATCGTATTTCGTGAATCGCCTTTCGAGCGACTAGCGACAAGCAACGAGCAACGAATTTTATTCACGACTCAGACTCGTTCGGCTCGGTACACACATAGGTCCCTGTAGTTCAAGTATAGTATCTTGCTGGGAAGAGGCAGATGCGTGGAAACATTTTATTATGGTAAGATTATTAAGGGAGCCGACGATAGGAATTGAACCTACAACCTGCTGATTACGAATCAGCTGCTCTACCTTTGAGCTACGTCGGCCTGGTACCGAGGGGCAGAATCGATTAACCCCTCTTTTCATCAATGCTCTGTTAGTCTCAAAATAACATTACAATCCGCTTTGAATTCGATTTTGGGATATTCTCACGAGGCGTCATTGAGTATCACCTTTCCCCGTAATAACTCGTTGTTTCATTAGCAGATTGTTAGCAGACTTCTATGGTAATTTGTATTGATGTCCCCTGCCCCGTTAGCACTCTCCATTCTATACTAGCGCACTTGAATGTCAAGAGGTGATAGGCAGTGAAGGGACTTACAAGTTAAAAGATTCCCTCCCTGTTAAG
>CAZQMG010000139.1:0-4370 GCA_964594375.1 uncultured Clostridia bacterium
GGAGTTTAAAATGTCCAAGGTGGGGGTTTTTTCTGATGAGATCAGTCAGGATTTTGAGTATGCCCTTGGAGTGGTAAAAGAGCTTGGGGCAGGGTATGTAGAGCTTAGAAGCATGTGGGGCAAGAATTTGGTAGATCTTTCCTCTTCTGAGTTAGAAAAAGCAAAGGAGCTTATAAAAAAGAGCAACTTGAAGGTATCGATCATTGCCTCCCCTCTTTTTAAATGTCATCTTAAGAAAAAAGAGGCAAAGAAACCCAGGGACACCTATCTGGTTCAGGAAAAAAGCTATTCTGAGCATCTAAGAATTTTAGAGCGTTCTTTTGAACTGGCAAAAATGTTTGAGACCAACATTGTACGTACCTTCTCGTTTTGGAGAAGAGGAAATTTAAGCGAAGAAATCCTGCAGGAAATTTTGCAAAGGTTTGAAGTTCCTATAAAAAGAGCTGAGGAAAAAAATATTGTTTTAGCTTTAGAAAATGAGCATGAGTGTTTTATAGGAAATGGTGAGGAATCCCGGCGGTTTTTGGATCGCATCTCCTCAAAAAATGTAGGACTGATTTGGGACCCCGGTAATGCATATTTTTTGGGAGAAGTTCCCTATCCTGATGGTTACGAGCTCATTAAAGATCGGATAGTTCATGTTCATATTAAAGACGCCGGAAAAGATAAGAAGGGCAAGTCCATTTGGCTACCGGTAGGCAAAGGAGAAATTAATTTTAAAGGACAGCTTCAAGCTTTACGGGAGGATAATTTTTCGGGAGTTATCTCTCTGGAGACACATTATGTTCCTAAAGGCGGCTCTCAAGAGGAGGGAACCCGAGAATCATTTTCCGGTATGAAGTCTATCTTAGAATCGCTGGGGATTGAAATAGCATAATACGGATTACCAGCAGAGGGAAAAATTCGCTATGCTGAAGTGTCCAAAATTTTAAGGTAGAACAACTTAAACGCATTCCACCTATTCATCCCGTAGCATCATTACAACCCATCTAGAGTATACTTGAGCGTAGTATTGAAAATGAACTGCTTAGCTACTGTAGCTAACAATATTGGAGTAGTTGCAGCAACTCACTTTCAGACTATGCTCAAATTAAGGTACAAGGAGATAGAGCTGGTGGATGAGGAAAAATATTTAGGCACTAATTGGCTGCTGGATACACCTGAGGGGGTAAGGTTATATCATGATGTGGCAGTTCCATTTAGAGGAAAAGTTGGAATTATTGATGTGCATACGCATCAGAATTTAAGACAAATTGTAGAAAATAAGTCTTTTCCCAATATCTGGAGAGTTGAAGTTCTTGAGGAAAGAAAAGAATACGCAAATTGCGATCATTACATCATCCAATTAGCGGCCAAATCTCCCTACTTTTCTCAAGCTCTTGCAAGGGATCCCAATATCTCAGATTATGATAAGTGGATGGCCCTAAGTAAAGTTTTCCCTGACCTTGAGGGAAGTCATGTTCATCAGTGGCTCCACCTCGACTTAAAAAGAGTATTTGGGATTGAAGATCTATTAAGTGCCAAGACAGGGCAGAAGATATGGAAAGCTGCAATTAAGTGTTTAAAGCAAAAAGAAATGCTGCCGCAGGCGATACTTAAAACAGCGGGAGCAAGAATTATCTGTACGACCGATGATCCCGCAGATGATTTAACTTATCATAACATGGCCAAAAACATAGATGGCATTACTTTTCTCCCTACTTTTAGGCCGGATGCTTATTACAACGTCTTTGATAGAAGTTGGAGGTTAAAGATTGAAAAGATTTGCCAGTTATCCGGCCAGGATACAACTCTCAAGGGTCTGGTTGAGGCCTTAAAAATAAGACACACCTTTTTTGCCAAAATGGGAGCAAGGGCTAGCGATCATGGCTTGCTGGAACCTTATGGTTTAGAAGTTAGCCAGAGAAGAGCTGAGCGAATTTTCAGGCAAGTTTATGAGGGAAAAGAAAAATTTGGTATAAAATCTCCTGAAACGAAAGAGTTCATCTCATATATGATGCACAAGTTTTGTGAAATGAATCAAGAAAAAGGTATGGTCACTCAAATACATTATGGTGCTGTTAGAAATGCAAATGAGCATTTGCTCCGAAACTGGGGAGTCGATGTTGGGGGTGATGTTGCAGCGGAGAATGTCAATATTGTTGAAAATCTAAAGCCTTTGCTGTCGAGATTTTTTAGCGGGAAAAGTGATAGTCAAGCTCACTTGGTGCTCTATCCCATGAACCAAATATTCACCCATACTAACTTAGCATTAGAAAGAGCATTTCCGAATGTTCATTCCGGATTTCCCTGGTGGCATAATGATGCTCCTTATGTGATGGAGCACTATCTACTTCACATGGCAGGATCCTGCCTACTTACCTCCAGTGCAGGTCCTGTCGGTGATGGAAGAAAGATTCTCTCGGAAGGAAGCAGATTTGAAGTTTTTGATAGAATGATTTGCAAAGCAGTGGGGAAACTTATCTCAACCGGACAGATCTCATATGATGGTGGGGTAAGAGCAGTAAAGAAATTGATGTATGAGAATCAGGTAAGATTTTTTAATTTAAAAGAAGTACTTGGTAGATAAAAAGGAGCTTAACTCAAGTCCTTTTCTAAGATATAAATAAGCAAGGAGGAAATTATATGAAAAGAATAAAAATCACTTTAATTGGAGGCGGGAGTCTTGAATGGACTCCTAAACTTCTGGTAGACCTTGCATTAACCGATGAGCTTAAGGGAAACCATATCTGTCTTCATGATATAGACAAGGAAGCATTAAGTCTTATGCACCGTTTAGGCAAGAAAATAATTAAAGAGGCAGGGAATGATTTTCATCTTAGCAGTACCACTTCACTGGAGGAGGCGCTGGAGGATACAAATTACGTCATTCTGTCTATTTCTGCTGGTGGACTGGCTAACATGCGGTATGATTTAGAGATACCTTTAAAATACGGCGTTTATCAATCGGTGGGAGACACAGTAGGCCCAGGAGGACTGAGCAGGGCGCTAAGAAGTATTCCAGTAGTGGTGGGGATCGCAAAAAAAATGGAAAGCTTGTGTCCGGATGCTTGGCTCATTAATTACACAAACCCCATGAGCACTCTCTGTCGAGCAATCAACAAAACAACACGCATTAAGACTGTAGGTCTTTGTCATGAACTTCTTTTGGTTCTGCGAACGCTCAAAAGAATTTTTAAAGTGAAAGAAGATCCGGATATCCAGGTAAAAACAGCAGGAATAAACCACTTTACCTGGATCCTGGAGCTGAAGATAAAAGATAAGGATGGGTTTCCCCTTTTAAAGGAATACATCGAACGAGAGCAGGAAAAATTAAAAAAACAGATCAATAGTTTGGACTGGAAAAGTCTGGATCCCTTTAAAGATAATAATCTTTTGAAATTTGAGCTGTTCAAAACCTATGGATTCCTTCCTGCTGAGGGAGATAGACACGTAGCTGAATTTTTCCCTTGCTTCTTAACGGAAAAAACTTCTGCTGGAAAAAAGTATGGAATAAAGCTTACCACAATTGAGGATAGATTAGAAAGGATTGAAAGGGGAAGGGCAGAAGTTCAATCTATGATAGATGGAAAACAATCAATAAACCTAGAGCACTCTGGAGAAAAAGTATGCGATATCATCTCTGCTATCGCTAGTGGAAGAGAGAGTATATTCATGATGAACTTACCCAATCGAGGACAAATTGCTAATCTTCCGTCAGATGTGATAGTGGAGACTGCAGCTCTAGCAAATGCAAATGGAGTGCATCCTGTTTCAGTAGGAGAGCTGCCTCCTGGGATACTTGGGTTAACCTTAAAACACATAACAAATCAAGAGATGATTGTTGAGGCTGCTCTGACTGGCAACAAAAAGTTGGCCCTACAGGCCTTAGTCAATGACTCCTTAGTTAAAAATTGGGAAGATGCTGCCAAGATGCTTGATGAGCTCCTGCAAGCAAATGCTGATTATTTACCTCAATTCCGGCTTTGAGGAAAAGAAAAGATGAAAATAAGCGTGTTTACGGTCATTGCTCCGGAATTCACGCCCGAAGAGGTAGTGAAAAGATTAGCCCATCTTAGATATGAGGGAGTTGAGTGGAGAGTAGTGACAGTTTTAAAAGAAAATGAACAGGAAACTTCTTTCTGGAAAGGTAATAAATGCACTCTTTCTCTTGAGGATTTCTCAGATATTCCCACTGAGAAGAAATTAAACGAGGATATAGAATATCTTAAAAGTCTTAAGTAATGGAAGATCACCACGATGGTGGACTTCCTTCTCTCTACCTTATCGCATTTGTCCTCTTCTGTATAACAGCATGTCACCGCCTAGTTTCTTCCTAGCAAAAGTCCTTGTTCAACAATTAGGAGCTTTTCTTGCAAAAATCTAAGAAA
>CAZQMG010000140.1:0-4323 GCA_964594375.1 uncultured Clostridia bacterium
TGATTCGCCAGTAAGACCTTTTTCTTAAAAGAGGAGTCTCCTCCTTCGAATCCTTCCAGACAGGAACTACAACTCCCCTTTTGGAGCTCGGAAAACATTTGTTCAATACTATCCTACTGACCTATTTGCTTCTTTAACCATTGAAAAACTGCCCAGGTAGCTGCAAGGTCTTCTTCGTTGTATTTTAATATCTGATCAATGATTTCTTGTCTAACGTTGGTATCTTCGGTTTCCACTGCTTCAATATACTTAGCCATAGCCCATTTTCCACCGTATTCATCCTGAGTACGCTTGAAATCAGCAACCTGTTCCACCACTTTCAGACTATAACTTGGCTCTGCCAATATCATTGCTTTTTTGGTCAGAGGAAGTAAGTCCACAAGATTGTCCAAAACACGCTGAGCTATTCCATCAGCGTCACCATGTCTTTCCATATACAGCTTTATTTTTGTTTTTTCGTAGTGATGCCAGTGGACAAAAGGAATATCTCCGTATTCGTCAAATATCCTCTGGCAATTCAATAAGAAACTCTCCCAGCCTTCTTGGTCCCCATCGGGTGCAATAGGTGACACGGCAGGAGTAAAAGGCCCTGGCTTTTCTCCATAAACCTGTGTTCCCCAAAGGTATATTTTTTCCAGTTCATCTAGATAGGGTGGAAGGCCTTCAATATCGAACATCACAAAGTTGCGATTATCTGGCAGCTCAACTCTACCTAACAGAATATTCTTTTTTTCTTTCATCGCCTTAGCTTGAAGAAGAATCCCTTGAGCGCTACTACCAACTTTCCTAAGTGATTTTCCCCACGGTCTCTTCAATTCACTAAGTGAAGTTTCATCGTAGTTATTAAGCAGATGCTCAATGGTTAGGATACCTTCACCTTTAAAAACTTTGGCAAGGTTTTGGTCAACACCGTACACAAGAGCTACATCATTATGCCTCACAGAAACGTCCCAGCATATCCCCCTGAAACCACAGCCCTGGCATTTTGACCAACCTACCGGGGAATAGGGAACACCGGCCAATAAAACTGTATCCAGTAATTTGTTTAGGATTATCATTGCCGAATCGCCGTCATCATAGGGAATTTCAACGATCGAGCTATCTCCTAAGAATGCTTCAAGTTTGACAGGTTTCTTTCCAGTGTTTCTTTCAAATAAGTATCCATATACCTGTAATTGGGCAAGAATCTCAGGATGTTTCTTCTCATCAGCATGTCGGGCGAGTTTGCAATCTCTGATGATATAAGAGGAATTTTCATAGATCATAATATCTGGAATACCTATGATTTGAACCTGAGAGCCATTGATTGTTTCATTCCCCGCAAGTACTCCTTGATAAATGACGGGCGTATTATTCTGAATCAGCTGTTTTGTCTTCTCTGGCTGTTGATCACGCAATACCTTAGACACGTCGACATATTCCCCTAGAGAATTGATATGATTTTTTTCATGTCTATGACCCAGCATGAATATTACCTCTTCAAATGGCCCCGGGGGAGTTTCTTCCTCTCTAATAAAACGATAAAATAGACGCCTTTCACATAGAGACGGTGAGTATAAATCATAAATATTCTGAGTTGTAAGTTTCATTTTATCTTTTTCTTCATTTTCTTATTGATTGACTCTCGCCTCACATAAACGCTAACTACGACTTTTCCGTGTTTATCTCGTGCAACAGCCTTGATTCTCACTTTCTCTGTTTAAGGTCAAATAAAGGCATGTCTAATCCTGCGCCATTTTCATAATTCCAGGTCATTTTCGTTATGACCCAATTCTTACTTTTTACTGCATTAGCTAAGTATTCAAACCAATCCTTTTCATGGGTAAATAAAAATATTTGATAGTCAGAAAATTTTTCCATTAATAAACTGGCAAATTTCGTCCGATGGGCTGTGTCAAAGCTTGAAATCACATCATCAAGGATGAAAAACTTATTACTATCATTGAATGCTTTTACAGATGACAGGAATAAGCATATTCCAAGACAGTTCAGATGGGACTCGCTTAGATACTTATCAGGTGGTCTATCAATATTTCCATGGAACTTGAACTCAATAGTTATCCCGATCAGTTCATCACCTTCGCCTAAAGGAATAAGTTTAATCTCGTCCACTTCTTCAGCTCTATTCATGTAGAGATAGAATTCGTTGATGTCTTTAGATATCGCTTTTAAGAATGAAGAAAGTGCGGCCTTCTGTTTCTTAACAAATTCATTATGAATAAGCTCCATTGATTGTATCTGTTGTTTGAGGATTTCCAGTTCTTTTTTGAGAGACATGATTTCCGTATATGCTTGCTTAACCAATATTAGCTTGCTATTGATAGTAAATTTCTGGTCATCTTTCCTGTCAGTGCTTATTTTTCTCATTTTGTCTTTCAATGTAGAAACTATTTTCTGAACCGTGGTATCATCCAAAAGAATGAATTCTTCTGGTTTAATTATTTTTTCACGCTCTATAAAAGTAAGTTTTTTAAACTTACTCAAGGCACCTGAGAATGATTCTTTTAACTGCTCTATTCCACTCTTTATCTCCGAATTCTCTTCTTTAAGTAAGCACCTCTCGCCTAATGCTGCTTCCATTTCTGACAAGGGATTTTGAATAAGTCTTTGAATGGCTTTTCCTTCCTCTTCTAACGCTTCCTTTTCTTTCTTAAAAGCAGCCAATTCTTCTATCCTCTCCCTTAATTCTTCAATCAGTTCCTCCCTGTTCTTCTCCTGCAAACAAAGAGGGCATTTATCATCTTCAAAAATCCCTTTTTCCAGAAGTAACAGTCCTTCAGACAATAATTTTTCCAGACTGATTTTCTTAAATTTGTCTATATCCCTGGAAATTGTCTGATATTGTTCATAATACTTTTCATAAGAAGAACGAATATTTTCGATAGAGTTTTTCAGGGTATTTATCACTCCTATAACTTTTTCATAGGAGAGTTGCTGTGAAAGAGCTTCTTTGTCTTCAGGTTTCTTAATTAGCTTTAATATAGCATCTATGCTTTGGCTATCTTTTACCTCGGCGGGAAGTTTCAAAGGCGCAACCAACTCTCTAACTGCATTAAAATATTGCTGGTCATTATTAATATTCTGACCTATCTGCTCTAATATCCGAGCCTGTTGTCTGTTTATGTGGCTATCAACATTTCTGATTTTAAGTTCTTTTTTTAGGCTGTTCACTGCTTTCTTAAAAACAGTTTTTACTTTTGTAACTTCAGAAAATCCGATTATTTGAGATATTTCTTCAAGTTTCTCTGCCTTTGTAAAGAGTATAAATTTGAGCAAATCTTTGTATCTCAGAATAAGGTTTTCTTTGAGATAAGTATCAATGTAATTACTAAACTCCTCTGCTGAATTGGAATATTCGCTCGTCAATTTTGAACGCTTATAAAACAACTTCTTGCGGGAATCAAATTTTGAATCAGAGAACCTTAATTCAGCATAAGCAGCTTTATCCTCTGGTAAAAATACATTTCTTAAAGCATTTATTCCCTTTCTTCCTATCTCTTCCGACGAAAGATGCTCAACTCTATCAGAATAAAACCACTCAATAGCATCTGTAATTGAACTTTTCCCGCTCCCATTGTCACCATAAATCAAGATAGATTTCGATGAATCCAGTGTGATATTTAAATTCTCCTTAATTCCTCTAATGCCGCTTATTTGGATTTCTTTAATCTTTATCACTTGTTTTTTCCCCTCTAATCCTAGCCAGTTCATTAGATAAATTCGTATCGGTCAATTTCTCTTCACGGTATAAGTTTATTACAATGTTAGCTACATCATTATCCATACCATCCATCCCTGCTATTTCCGTAAAAAATTCATCAAGTATTTCCTGTCCACTTCTTACCCTGTCAGTCATTTATTTTGTCTCCTTACTGAAATACTCCCAATCTATATCAAGGGTTACTGGAACATCATGTTTCTTTATCTCAAAACCGCTTTTATTATTGCAAATAGGGTAGACTCCGTATTCTTTTAAGAAATCAAGAATAAAATAACTCTCTAAATCCTCTATCCGATACTTCCATATTCGTTTTAACATTTCAAAATTAAGATATGTGAAATACAATCCTTCTGCTTTCCGATAGTTAACCAACCCCTCATTTCCGGATGTCCCATCATAATGGCCGGAAAGCCTTTTGCCAATGCTATTAGTCTTCTTTTCACTCATTCCAATATAGACCAATCTCGATTTTCTAAAAGGATATGGTATCTCTGTCTTCTTCAAAAAAATGAAGTAAAGCCCACATATCCCCATCAAGGGTTTTATATTCCTTAATTCAAATTCCTGATACTTATCGAAAAAGATTTTATATTGGTTCATCT
>CAZQMG010000141.1:0-3112 GCA_964594375.1 uncultured Clostridia bacterium
GGGCAATGGGGAAGTGCCTTGAGCATGGCCGGTGCGATGTTCGGCGTTGAGATTAAGGTTTATATGGTTAGGATTAGCTATGACCAGAAGCCCTATCGCCGTATCTTGATGGAGACCTGGGGAGCTGAGTGTGTTCCCAGTCCTAGCAAGAATACCAAGACAGGACGACGTATCTTAGCGGAGGACCCCGATTGTCCCGGGAGCCTGGGCCTTGCCATTAGTGAGGCAGTAGAGGAGGCTGCTAGCCAAGAGGAATCCAAATATTCTCTGGGTAGTGTGCTTAACCATGTCCTGCTGCATCAGACCATTATAGGAGAGGAGACCCGAATACAAATGGAGATGGCAGATGCCTATCCCGATATTATCGTGGGCAATATTGGAGGCGGCTCAAACTTCGCTGGGCAATTCCTACCCTGGATCAGGGACAAAATTAGCGGGAAGAAACCAGATCTACGAATTATCTGCGTTGAGCCTGAAGCCTGCCCGAGTTTGACTAGGGGTCCCTATACCTACGACTTCGGTGATGAAGCTGGCCTCACTCCCTTGCTCAAGATGTACACCCTGGGGCATAAGTTTATTCCACCACCAGTCCATGCCGGAGGGTTACGTTACCATGGAATGGCACCAATCATCTGCCACCTCTATAACCTGGGCTTGGTTGAGGCCAGGGCTGTACCTCAAATTGCCACCTTTGAGGCAGGGGTAAAGTTTGCCCGAGTTGAGGGCATTATCTCTGCTCCAGAACCGTGCCATAACCTCAAGATAGCCATTGATGAGGCCCTTCGCTGTAAAGAAGCAGGTGAAGCAAAAACCATCCTGATAGCTCACAGTGGACATGGTCATTTTGACCTGGCTGCCTATGATGCTTATCTGCACGGCAAGCTGCAAGATTACGCTTATCCCGAAGAAAAGGTAAAGGAGTCGCTCGCTTCACTACCCAAGGTTCCTCAGACATAAGAGAGCTTGGTCGAAAGCCTGACTTTTGTGGGGTGGGGTGAAACCCCCATCCCACAATATAGGACTTCAGTAAGGAGTAAATTATTGTATTATCCGCAAGAAGAAGAATTTGAAGCATTGGCGGGAAAGGGAAATCTCATCCCTGTCTGGCGAGAGATTCTAGCTGACTTAGAAACTCCTGTCTCTGCTTTCATTAAACTGGGGAAGGGAAAATTCTCCTATCTTCTAGAAAGCGTAGAAAAAGGCGAACAATTAGGGAGATATTCTTTCCTGGGCGGCGAGCCAGCTCTTATCTTTAAAAGTAAAGGAAAGATAATAGAAATCATCAGGCAAGGAAAAAGTGAAATTCTAAGAGTGGAGAAGGACCCCTTAGATGCCTTAAAAAAGATTATGGCTGGCTACAAAACGGTTAATTCAGCAAAACTTCCTCGTTTTTCAGGAGGAGCAGTAGGCTATGTTGGTTATGACGTCGTCCGTTTCTGGGAAGAAATCCCTGAGAACAATCAGGACGATTTAAATCTTCCCGATTCCCTATTTATGCTCAGTCATACTTTAATTATCTTTGACCATCTTAATCATAAAATAAAGGTAGTCTCTTACGCTCTTTTAGAGAAAAAGAAATCTCCTCAAATAGCCTACCAGAAAGCCAAGCGTGAAATAGATGGGGTGATTAGAAAATTGAGGCAGCCTTCTCCTTCTTTGCTTCATGGTGAGAGAAAAGAAAAAAAGAAAGAAATTGCTAACGAGAAAATCGAATCTAACTTCACCTCTGATATTTTCCAGTCTAAGGTAAAAAAAGCCAAAGAATATATCAGGGCAGGGGATATTTTCCAGGTAGTTTTGTCTCAGAGATTAAAAAGAAAAGTGAACGCTTCTGCTTTTGACATCTATCGCACTCTAAGATCTCTCAATCCTTCTCCTTATATGTATTACCTGAAATGCGGAGATTTTGAGATAGTGGGAAGCTCACCCGAGACCCTGGTAAGGATGGAGGAAGAAGAAATAACCTATAGGCCTATCGCTGGAACGAGGAAACGGGGAAAAGATGGAGTAGAGGATGAACTCCTGGCTGAGGAACTATCTGTCGATCCTAAGGAGAGAGCCGAGCACATAATGCTGGTGGACCTGGGACGTAATGATATGGGAAGAGTCTGTGAGTATGGAACAGTCAAGGTAACAGAGCTATTTTCAGTAGAGAAATACTCTCATGTTATGCACCTTGTTTCCAATGTCCAGGGGAAACTAAGGAAAGGAATGGACCAATACGACCTTCTTAAAGCCTGTTTTCCGGCAGGAACAGTCTCTGGAGCTCCTAAGGTAAGGGCAATGGAAATCATCGAAGAGCTTGAACCTTACCGCCGGGGTCCTTATGCTGGGGCGCTAGGATACTTTAGCTTTTCTGGAAATATGGATACCTGCATCATTATTCGCACCATCCTCATCAAAGATAACATTGCTTATGTCCAGGCAGGGGCAGGTATTGTGGCTGACTCTAAGCCTGAGTCTGAATATGAGGAAACACTAAATAAAGCCCGTGCTTTGATTAAAGCCATTGAAATAGCCGAGAAAGGTATAGAATGATTCTAGTTATTGATAATTACGATTCCTTTGTCTATAATCTAGTCCAATATCTGGAGGAACTGGGAAAGAAAACAGAGGTCTATCGCAATGATAAGATTAGCTTAAGGATAATAGAAGAAAAAAAGCCAGAGGGAATTGTCATTTCCCCTGGTCCGGGTCGGCCAAAAAATGCCGGCATATCTGAACAGGTAGTGGAGCATTTCGCTTCTCAGATTCCTATTCTGGGAGTCTGCCTGGGACATCAGTGTATAGGCGAAGTTTTTGGAGCAAAGATTGTCAGAGCAAAAAATCTTATGCACGGGAAAACCTCTTTAATCTATCATTATGGTAAGGATATTTACCAGGGAACAGAAAATCCTTTCCTGGCTACCCGCTATCACTCTTTAATAATCAAGAATGGCACTCTTCCCGATTGTTTAATCAGAACTGCCTGGACCAAGAAAGAAGAAATTATGGGAATAAGACATAAAGAATATCCTGTCTTCGGTATGCAATTTCACCCAGAATCAATATTAACTGAAGCAGGTAAGAAATTATTAAAGAATTTTTTAAAACTGGAAGAAAGCATCCACCT
>CAZQMG010000141.1:3212-4286 GCA_964594375.1 uncultured Clostridia bacterium
ACAGGAAAAAGAATGATAAAAGCTGTCTTAGGGACACTGGTAGAAGCAAAAAATCTCAAAGAGGAAGAAGCAAGAAAAGTGATGGCAGAAATTATGGAAGGAAAAGCTACTCCAGCTCAGATTGCTTCATTTCTTACTGCTCTTAGAATGAAAGGAGAAACAGTAGCTGAAATTACCGGCTTTGCCAGAGCAATGCTGGACAAAGTCGATACTTTTCCTGTAGACATAGATGCCTTAGTGGATACCTGCGGAACCGGAGGTGATAGTCTTAATACTTTTAACATTTCTACGGTGGTTGCCTTGGTAGTAGCAGGAGCAGGGCTAACCGTAGCTAAACATGGCAACCGGGCACTTTCTAGCAAATGTGGCAGCGCTGATGTTCTGGAAGCTTTGGGAGTGAAGCTAACTATACCTAAAGAAAAGGTGAAAAGGTGCCTGGAAAAAATAGGAATTGGTTTTCTTTTTGCTCCTTATTGTCATCCGGCTATGAAATATGCTCTTACACCGCGACAAGAAATGGGAATGAGAACAGTATTTAATATTCTGGGGCCCCTGATTAATCCACTGAGAGCTAATGTGCGTCTTATGGGCGTGTATAGTTCTTCTCTTACTGAGCCGTTAGCCAGAGTATTAAAAAATCTGGGAGTGAGAAGGGCCTTTATTGTCTGGGGAGAAGATGGTCTTGATGAAATCAGCATTAACGCAAGAACGAGAATAACTGAGCTGAAAGAGGGTAAAATAAAAACTTATTATATTCAACCAGGAGACTTTGCTATGGCAAGAGCTTCCCTGAAAGAGATAAGGGGAGGAGATAGAGAAGAAAACACCCGCATTCTTAAAGATATTTTAGGAGGAGAAAAAGGCGCCAAAAGAGACATCGTTCTTATCAATAGTGCCGCTTGTCTGGTAGCAGCAGGACGAGCCAAAAGTTTCAAGGAAGGAATTGAGATAGCAAAAGACTCCATTGATTCGGGAAAAGCAGATGGGAAACTGGAATCCCTGATTGAATTTACTAATAGTTGATAGTTTATGGTTCATAGTTCATCGAGAAAAAACAATAAGATGGTAAGTGGT
>CAZQMG010000142.1:0-4279 GCA_964594375.1 uncultured Clostridia bacterium
GATAGCGTATAGTGAAGAACAAAAAACGCAAAACTATAACGGATGTTCATAGTTCATCGACAAAATAACACACTCCTCTCTCCTCAGGAGAGATATTAAGGTGAGGGGGCATGAACCACAAACAAGATGGTGAATTATCGTTTTTCGTTTTTAGCTTTAGGTTTTTCGCTTTAATGATTTATCCTATACGCTAAACGCTATGTGCTATACGCTAGAAGAAAATTGTCCTTCGGTATTTTTTTACTGATACAGAACTGAACCTCCACTAAGGTTTATAGCCTGACCGGTCATGTAATCAGAGTGGGAAGAGGCTAGAAACAGCACCAGATTAGCAACATCCTGAGGAGTACCCAGTCTAGCTAGAGGAATATTTTTAAGCAAATTTTCCTTTACCTCTTTCTCTTCTATTCCTTCTCTTCTGGCATGGTCAGCCGCGTGTTCCTCCCAGAGAGAGGTGAACACCACTCCCGGGCAAACAGCATTGACATTGATTCTGTAAGGAGCAAGTTCTAGAGCTAAGCTTTGAGTAAGACCGATAATCCCAAACTTGGAGACACAATAGGCAGCATGCCATTTACTTCCCCTTTTACCAGACTGGGAGCTCATATTGATGATCTTGCCTTTCCCCTTTTTTATCATCCCGGGGATTACAGCCTGGCAGCAGAGAAAAGCACCTTTGAGGTTGACCTCCATTGTTCTATCCCACAGCTTTTCACTGGTATCTAGAAAGGGAACAATTCTGGATATAGCAGCATTGTTAACCAGGATATCTATTACCCCTAATTCTTCTGTAACATAGCGGGACAACTCTTTAACTTCTTTGCTTTTACTTATATCAGCGCTTTTATAAATCACTCTTTCTCTAATTACCTTTTCGATTTCTCTTGCTGCTTCTTGCAGACTTTCCTTGTTAATATCATTCAAAACTATTCTGGCTCCTTCCTGGGCGAAGCGCAGGGCGATAACTTTTCCAATTCCTCTTGCTGCTCCAGTAACCAGGGCACTTTTACCGTTTAATTCCACTTTGTTTCTCTTTTATCATATTATAGAGCTTAGTTTAAGTTTAGCTATCTTGAACTCTGTTTTGATTTTACTATGAGCTATCAGCTATGAGCTTCTTGTCAGTCATTATAAGTGAATTTCTTGAAAGGTCAAACTTCGTGTTATTTTTGGCTGTTTCTTTACAGGACATTTCCAGGAGGCGCAGTTGAGTTGCTTTTTGGACTTGACTTTTATCGATTCTATATTACTATGTTTCCTATTAACACTAAGAGTTACCATAATACGAGATGTAATTTATGGGGAGATAGAGTGCTATGAAGAAAAGCAAAGTTGGAATTATAGGATGTGGAAAAATTAGCGGCATATATTTGCAAAGGTGCAAGCTATTCGAAATATTAGACGTTGTTGCCTGCGCTGACATTAATATGAAGAGAGCAATAGAGAAAGCAAAAGAGTTCAATGTCCCTAAGGCCTGTTCAGTAGAAGAACTTCTTTGCGACAGTGAAATTGAAATCGTTGTGAATCTCACAGTACCACAGGCTCATGCTGAGGTTAATCTTAAAGCATTGCAATCAGGGAAGCATGTATATGTTGAAAAACCTTTTGCTACTAGTCGAGCCGAGGCAAGAAAAGTGCTTGAAAAAGCTAGAGAAAAAGATCTTCTTATAGGGTGTGCTCCAGATACGTTCCTGGGTGGTGGCATACAGACATGTCGCAGGGTAATTGATGATGGCTTAATAGGAAAACCTATTGCTGCGGTTGCTTTTATGCTCTGTCATGGGCATGAATCTTGGCATCCTGACCCCGAATTTTTTTATAAACGAGGAGGCGGTCCTCTATTGGACATGGGGCCATATTATCTAACTACTTTAGTCAACTTAATTGGTCCAATTAAGAAAGTGTCAGGCTCTTCACGAATTTCTTTCCCTGAAAGAACCATAACTAGCAAACCCAAATATGGAACTACTATGAAAGTTGAGGTTCCAACTCACCTGGCAGGAACTATCGATTTTTCGTCAGGAGCAATAGGGACCATAATAATGAGCTTTGATGTATGGAAACATAATTTACCTCCAATAGAGATATATGGCAGCGAAGGGTCGCTATGCGTTCCAGACCCTAATATATTTGGTGGCTCAGTGAAACTTTTTAAAGCAGGCGATGAGGACTGGCTAGATATCCCTCTATATTATGGTTATTCGGAAGACTCAAGAGGTATAGGTGTCGCTGATATGGCATATGCTATTCAGTATGGCCGACCTCATAGAGCCAATGGCAATATGGCCTATCATGTACTTGATGTTATGCTTGCTCTTGAGGAATCCTCTGCACTTGGTAAAAGTTACAGAGTTGAAAGTAGTTGTAAAAAACCCAAAGCTCTTCCGGTAGGACTAAAAGAAGGGTATTTGGATGAATAGTTCATAAATAAAGGAGAAGCCATGAAAAAAGCATTAGTAACATGGGGAGGATGGGATGGGCACGAGCCTAAACAATGTTCCGAAATAGTCATTCCTATACTAAGAAATGAAGGCTATGAAGTTAACGTTTTTGACACGCTTGACTGTTATGCTGATGAGAAAGCCATGATGTCTTTAGACATAATTGTTCCCCTGTGGACTCAGAGTGAGATAACCAAAGAACAAGAAGATGGATTATTAGAAGCTGTAAAGGGGGGAGTTGGTATAGCGGGATGGCACGGCGGAATCGGTGACTCATTTAGAAATAACACTGACTATCAGTGGATGGTCGGTGGACAATGGGTTGCTCATCCGGGTGACATGGTAGAGTATGAAGTGAACATAGTGAAAAAAAACGATCCTATTGTTGCCGGTATTACTGATTTCAAAATGCACTCGGAACAGTACTATATGCATGTAGATCCTTCCAATGAAGTGTTAGCTACTACTACTTTTTCAGGTGAATACGCTGAGTGGATTAAGGGGTGTATTATGCCAGTCATATGGAAGAGAATGTGGGGCAAAGGTAGAGTCTTTTATACCTCGCTTGGACACAGCGCTAGCGATTTCAATAGGGTACCTGAAATAGGAGAAATAGTAAGACGCGGAATGCTATGGGCATCCAAATAAAACAATAAGGAACTTGAAAATAAAAGTTAAAAGTAAGTATATCGGTCTCTACCTTGCCCCATTTTTAGTAGATATGTGCATGGGGAGTATAACAATAACTGTTCCCCTCATGGCTATATCCTTAGGTGCTTCTTCTCTTTGGCTGGGAATACTGGGCTCTTCGATGGGTCTTACCTATATATCTCTTTGTTTTTTCTTTGGGAAATTATCCGAAAGGTGGCATCGAAAAAACATATTAATACTAGGGTCCTTCGTATATGTTGCAGCTTCTCTCCTTTTTTCTTTTTCCTCACAAATCTATCATCTTTATTTATCTATGTTGTTGCTGGGAGTTGCTGGGGCCATGTTCTGGCCAACCCTGGAAGCCTGGATTGCTGAAAAAGAGAGTAAGCGAACTCTTATACAGAAGATGGCATTATTTAATATTTCCTGGAGTACAGGACTCGCTATAGGTCCTCTCATAGGAGGGATTCTATTTGGAATGAACTTTAAACTACCTTTTTATTTTGCTTTTCTTGTAAGCGTATTTGTGCTTCTTATCTTATTTTACAAAACTCCCAAGGTAAGCTTCGCCACTAAAAGTAAATCTTTTACTGACAAAACCTTTCTTTCAGAAGATCCTCCCGATAGTTTTTCTTTATATATTAAAATTTCTCGCATGGCTAATTTTATCTTGTGCCTTTGCACAGGAATGGTCTGGTATATTTTCCCTAAATTGGGGACTCAGCTTCAAATTTCTCCTTTATTTTTAGGACTTTTAATGTTTATTCTTTCTCTTTCCCGGGTGCTTACCTTTTATGGATTGGGAAGAGTTCATCAGTGGCACTATCGTATCTTTCCCCTGGTTCTTTTCCAGCTTATCACTGCTGTGGGTCTTATTATAATCTTTATAGTCAGCTCGCTTCCTCTCTTTTTTCTAGCCTTTGTATTTATAGGAGTGGGCCTGGGGATGACTTTTTCCTCCAGCCTTTTTTACAGTGTTAATGTCACCTCCCAAAAGGGTCCCAGTGCTGCCATTCATGAAACGGTACTGATGAGTGGTTTTCTCTTGGGTCCTCTGATAGGAGGAGCAGTAGCCCAAGAATTTTCCCTTAGAGCTCCCTATCTAGTAGTTGCTGCAATAGTAGTAGTGGGAATATTTACCCAGCTCTTACTTAAAAGACGTTATGATCTACCTGGCAGGGCAACTA
>CAZQMG010000143.1:0-4253 GCA_964594375.1 uncultured Clostridia bacterium
AAGGGGAAAAGTAATTTAGAGATATAAATAGCTGTTATTTCTCCCTCTACATTAGGGTCGGTAGCCAGAATAATTTCTCTAATCTCCTCTTGTTTAATTCTTTTTAAAAGGCTCTTAATATTAATATCTTCAGGTCTTACCCCTTTAAGGGGAGAAATGGCTCCTCCCAATACATGGTATACTCCTTTGAATTTGCCCATTCTTTCTAAGAGAGATACATCTTCTGGACCTTCTACTACACAGAGGGTGGCTCTATCTCTTCTTTTATCCTGGCAGATACGGCAGGGGTCTTCTTCGGTGAAGTTTGCACAGATAGAACAGTACCTTACTTTCTCCTTAACTTCCTTAATGGATTCGGCCAGCCTAAGAGCTATATCCTTGGGCTGCTTCAGGATGAAAAAAGAGAGCCGTTGAGCAGTTTTCTCACCTATTCCAGGGAGTTTATTAAATTCCCCGATTAATTTATTTACAGAGTTTACAGAATACATAGAAGTCTAACCGAGCATCCCAGGAATATCCATTCCAGGAATATTTAGCCCTCCTGTAAGTCGCCCCATTCTTTCCTTGGCTAACTGCTGTGCTTTGAGCAGCGCTTTATTTACTGCTGCTAGAACAAGGTCCTCTAACATTTCTACATCTTTTTCTTCCATTAGCTTTTTCTCTATTTTTATATCAACAACCTCCAGTTTTCCATTTATAGTTACCTCGACCATTCCTCCTCCACTGGAGCCGGTGACTTTTTCTTTGGCTATCTCTTTCTGTATTTTCTTGATGTCTCCCTGCATTTTTTGAAATTGTCTCAAGAGTTTTGCCATATCCATTATCATTAAGATTACCTCCTTGTTTTTCCCTCTACTATTTCTCCTTCAAAAATATTTAGAGCTTTAGTTATAAGCTCACTCCACTCTGAACTAGAGGAAGATGTCTTTTCCGGTTTGTCTTTTTCTCTACCTTTTTCTACAATATATTTAAGATGAAAAGGGTAAGATAAAAACTCTTTGATTGTCTCCTCTATCAGGTATAGATTGCTATTTCTGGTTAAGGTTTCCTGGTGAAATCCATTTTTTAAGCTCAGGGTAGCTAAGTCTTTTTCTACCTTTAAGAGAGTAGCCTTTTGTAGCCAGGTACCCAGAGTCTTTTTCTTTTTACCTATCTCCTTTACTATTAAAGGCCACTTTTCAAAGAACTCATTGTCATTGCTTTCTTTCTCTTCCACTTTTTGTTTTACTGCCCTTGTTTCTTTAAGGGTGGGCTCTTTCTCCTTCTCTTCTTTTGTCAAATAAGTTTTAACTTCAGGTTTTTCTTTCCTTTCTGTTTCAGGGAGAGAGGATTTTAAGCTCAATCTTTGTTCCAGGTTTAGTATCTTTTGATAAATTTTCATTAATTCCGGTTCCCTGGAATTCGAGGTGTCTGTATCAAAATCAGAAGAAAGTTCTATTAGCAGCAATTCCAGGTCAATTTGTGGCTGAGAAGAAAAGGCAAGTTTCTGTCTGGTCTGCGAAAGTAAATCCATGAAATGAACTAGTTGGGCTAGGGTAAAGAGAGAAGATTGTTTTTCTGCTTCTTTTTTTTCTGAAGGAGAAAGAAATAGGAAACTATTTCCTCCCATTTTAAGAATTA
Organism: uncultured Clostridia bacterium; assembly: GCA_964594375.1. GTDB lineage: Bacteria > Aerophobota > Aerophobia > Aerophobales > AE-B3A > AE-B3A. The sequence continues at coordinate 1,621 of CAZQMG010000143.1, forward strand.
CTAAATCCCTGAACCACTTTCGCCATCCTCTAATAAGCCAGTTTGGATCTCTTCCTTCCTCGAGTAATTGATTAATTAATTCTATATTGGCCAAAGGATTTTTTTCTAATATATTTTGTGTAAGTTGGAATATATATCTTTTTTCCACTATTCCCAGAATGTCAACTACATCTTTTTCCGTTATTTCTCCCTCAGCATAAGAAACAGTCTGGTCAAGAATTTTTTCTCCATCTCGCATACTGTTTTCTGCTTCTTCAGCAATTAGAGTAAGAGCTTCTTTGTTTGTGGAAATTTTCTCTTTTTCTACTATTTGCTGTAAGCGAGTCAGTATCTTAGGGGTAGGTATTTTTCTGAAGTCAAATCTCTGGCAGCGAGAAATAATAGTAGGAAGAAGTTTGTGAGGATCAGTGGTAGCAAATATAAAAACTATATAAGGAGGTGGCTCTTCCAGAATTTTAAGAAGAGCATTAAAAGCAGGATTGGTGAGCATATGAACCTCATCTATAATATAGATTTTGAACTTGGCCTTAGCCGGAGAAAATCTTGCTTTTTCCCGCAACTCCCTTATCTCATCAATTCCTCGGTTGGATGCGCCATCTATTTCCAGAACATCCAATGACTCACTCCTCATGATTTCTTGACAGTTGTCACATTGATTGCAGGGAGAGATTGTGGGGCCATCCTTGCAGTTTAAGGCTTTGGCAAGAATTCGTGCCGTGGAGGTCTTTCCTGTTCCTCTCATTCCGGTAAATAGATAAGCATGAGCTATACGTTCCAGAGATATGGCATTTTTCAAAGTGCGTACTATATGGTCTTGTCCTACAATTTCCTCAAATAGCTGAGGTCGCCACTTTCTGGATAAGACTTGATAGGCCATAACTTAACTCCCTTTTCGTATCTCATACTACGTATATCGCATTTTGCAATACACATCATCATTCGCTAATGACTGCCCACTATACGGTAGTTTTTCGTTGCTCGACACTTACCCCTATTTTCCCATCTCCTACATTTTATCTTAGAAGTGCCGAATGTCAATTAGAAAAATTGACAAATGCTGAGGTCTGGAGTAGATTAAATGTACCAAACGTACCCATAGGAATTCCAACCAAAGACACATAGAGTCTGTGCACTCCTATGGTAGGTCCGATAAATATCAATTGATAGCCAATATAAGATTGGGGGGTAGAAATGCGTGAAAATTGTGGTGTTTTTGGGGTTTATTCTCCGGTGAGTTGTAGTTATTGCACAAAAATGGGAATCCATGCCTTGCAACACCGCGGCGAACAATATGGTGGTATAGCTACATATAATAAAAATAACAACGGTTTACAACTAATTACCAAGCCGCAACATGTCGAACAGAGTTTCACGAAAGAACTATTAGAAAAACTTGAGGGGAATCTAGGGATAGGTCATGCAAGTGCAAAAGATCCCCAGCCTTTTTTCGCAGATTGTAAAATAGGCAAATTCGCCTTGGCATATAATGGGAACATAATCAATGCCCAGGAACTAAGAGAAGAATTATGGAGTGAAGGCCATTCCTTTTTTACAGACCATGATGTTGAGATTTTGACAAAATTAGTGGCGCAAGGAAAAGATTTCCTCGAGGGCATTTCACGATTAGCAGAAAAAGTCAAAGGTTCTTTTTCTTTAGTAGTGTTAACTGAAGATGGGGTATATGCCGCCAGAGACCCCTTTGCACGTAAGCCACTTATCATAGGTGAAAATGACGGAGAATATGCGGTCGCTTCTGAATCGCGTGCACTTGATTACACCGGCTTGAATGCAAACATAAGGGACCTAGAGGCGGGAGAGATTATCTTAATAAACAAGGATGGCTTCAACACGGTCAAGAGATTAGAAAGCAAAAAAAAGGCCCATTGTATATTTGAATGGGGTTATATAGCTAGTATAGATTCTGTTATGGAGGGAATTCCAATTATTACAGCAAGAAATAACGCGGGGAGAGCTTTAGCAAGGAACGACAACGTAGGAGCTGATTTAGTTGCAGCAGTCCCACTTTCAGGCATTGGTCATGCACTGGGTTATCAGGAGGAATCTGGCTTAGTCTATAAATATGTTTTCCTTATAGATAGATTCTTGGGAAGAAGTTATACCCCACCTGATCAAAAAACTAGAGATGAAATAGCAAGAAGAAAACTCTCAACAATTAATGAAGTCATAAAAGGAAAAAGGATAATTTTGGTTGATGATTCTATTGTTAGGGGGACCCAGATGAGGAACAAAGTCAGAGAGCTAAAAGAGGCTGGAGCAAGAGAAGTGCATGTGAGAATTTCTTGTCCTCCATTAGAATCGCCATGTCCTTATGATATAGCTACAAGGTCGTACGAAGAACTGGCAACAAAGAATTTCACAAGAGAAGGCCTGAGAAAATACATTGGTGCGGATTCTCTAAAATACAATACCTTAGACGACTTTGTAGATGCAGTGACAAAAGATTCTAAACTAACAAGGCCAGACCTATGTTTAGCCTGCTTTGGTGAGCCAGTAATGCAATAGACGAGATGAATCTGAACAACGAGATACGAGTTGTGGTGGAGATGGGGGGATTCGAACCCCCGGCCTCTTGCATGCGAAGCAAGCGCTCTACCCGCTGAGCTACATCCCCA
>CAZQMG010000144.1:0-4252 GCA_964594375.1 uncultured Clostridia bacterium
AACGGTTTTTTGGTGGGGAGGGATGGATTCGAACCATCGTAGGCAACGCCAACGGGTTTACAGCCCGCCCCATTTGGCCGCTCTGGCACCTCCCCCATGTCACTGCTTTGCTATAAAACACTTATGAAATCAAATATTAAATAAGCTCCCCATAGCAAAAGCAAAATTCCCACAACAAAAGGGATTGCTTTAAATTTCTTTATTCGAAAACTTAACCACGCCAAAAACAGACCTACTGCCAGAATTCCTCCAATTATAGCTATTCCTTGTGCTATCATATCCATCCTTTTTTTTATTTGCCTCTGGCTTCCTCTTTGACCTTATCCTCCTCTAGTTTTGCTTGAGCAGCAGCTAGACGAGCAATGGGAATTCTATAGGGAGAACAACTAACATAGTCCAGCCCTATACGATGGCAAAATTTAACCGAGGAAGGCTCCCCCCCATGTTCCCCACAAATACCTACTTCTAGATTTTTATTTGATTTACGACCTCTCTGCGTTCCTATCTCTATTAGTTGTCCTACCCCGTCCTGGTCAAGTATTTCAAAAGGATTATCTGTCAAAATCTTATCCTCAAGATAAATAGGAATAAATTTTCCCTCTGCATCATCTCGGCTAAAACCAAAAGTAGTCTGCGTCAAATCATTGGTACCATAAGAAAAGAAATCTGCCTGTTGAGCAATTTTATCTGCACAGAGAGCAGCACGCGGTAACTCAATCATTGTTCCTATTTTATACTCAAACCTCACCTTTTTTTCTTTCATTACTTCTTCAGCTATTCGAACAGTTTCTTTTCGAAGAATAGCTAATTCCCGTTCATTGACGACAAGGGGAATCATTATCTCGGGCTCAACACTCCTCTTTTCTGCAATCAATTCTGCTACTGCTTCAAAAACTGCTTTTGTCTGCATATTATAAACCTCAGGAAAGGTTATCCCCAGTCTGCAACCCCGGTGTCCCAACATAGGATTTATCTCTCTCAGGGCTATTATCTTATTTAAGAGAGATTCTTTCTCTCTCAATTGTTTTTCGTCAGCCTTTTCCATCCTTAATTTACTTACTTCCACAAGAAGGTCTTCATAATTGGGCAAAAACTCATGTAATGGTGGATCTAACAGGCGAATAATGACGGGTAAACCCTCCATCTCTTTCAGAATTCCTTTGAAATCATCTTTCTGCATTGGCTCTAGTTTTTCCAGAGCCTTTTTCCTCTCTTCTTTATTTTCAGCTAAAATCATCTGCTGAACATAAGGGAGTCTCTCTTCTCCAAAAAACATATGTTCAGTCCGACAAAGCCCTACTCCCTCTGCTCCCATCTCACGTGCTAACCTGGCGTCGCCGGGAGTATCTGCATTAGCTCTCACTCCCAGAATCCTTATCTCATCTGCCCATTTCATAAGTTTTGTAAATTCTGCACTTAACTCAGGTTCAAGGGTAGATACTTTTCCTTTTATTACTCTTCCTGTATTTCCATCTAGGCTGATAAAATCACCCTCTTTGAACATAAACCCATTTACTTTGAATTCTTTCTCTTTTTCATTCACTTTCATAGCTTCACAACCAGCCACACAACATTTGCCCATCCCCCTGGCCACTACAGCAGCATGGGAAGTCCTCCCCCCTCTTGCCGTAAGGATTCCTTCAGCTACAGCCATCCCGTGGATATCCTCAGGAGAAGTCTCCGTACGAACAAGGATTACTTTTTTTCCTTGTTCAACTAATTCTACAGCTCTATCCGCTGTGAAAGCAACTACCCCTGTGGCTGCTCCTGGAGAAGCTGGAAGCCCGCTGGCAAGTACTTCTAGCTTTGCCTGGGGATCAATACGTCGGTGTAGGAGTTGCTCTAGTTGACCGGGCTCTATTCTCATCAAAGCTTCTTTTTTGTCAATCAATCCATCTTCCACCATATCAGAGGCTATTTTTATTGCCGCCTGGGCGGTTCTCTTACCAGTTCTGGTCTGAAGCATAAAGAGGGTACCCTTTTCTATTGTAAATTCAAAATCCTGCACATCTCGATAGTGCCGCTCTAATTCCTCAGTAATATCGACCAGCTCCGCATAAATTGCTGGCATCTCCTCCTTCAACGTAGAAAAAGGCTGAGGGGTCCGTATCCCGGCAACTACATCTTCCCCTTGAGCATTGATCAGGTATTCTCCATACAATTTTTTCTCTCCTGTAGCCGGATCTCGAGTAAAGCCAACTCCGGTGCCGGAACTATCTCCCATATTTCCAAAGACCATTGTCTGAACATTAACTGCTGTTCCCCAGTGCTCAGGTATTTTATTAATTTTTCGATAACTGATAGCCCTTTTATTATTCCAGGAAGCAAAAACCGCATCTATGGCCATTCTAAGTTGTTCAAAAGAATCCTGAGGAAATTCAATTCCTTTTTCTTTTTCTGTAAGCTCCTTAAACTCATCCGTCAGTTCTTTTAAGTCCTCTCCAGTTAGCTCTATATCATCTTGTACACTCCTGGCTTCCTTTTTCTTCTTAATGAGCTTTTCGAACTTCTCTCCCGGAATTCCTAAAACTACATTACCGAACATCTGAATCAGTCTTCTATAGGCATCGTAAGTAAAACGTGGATTGTTTGTTTCTTGAATCAACCCTTCTGCTGAAGCATCATTTAATCCTAAGTTAAGAACAGTATCCATCATCCCTGGCATAGAAATTCTTGCTCCTGAACGAACAGAAACCAGAAGAGGTCTTTGTCTGCTGCCAAATCTCCTGTTAGTGGCTTGCTCTACCTTCTTAAGATTCTCTTCTATTTCCTGTTCCAAATTACCTGGATATTCATGCTTGGCTGTATAATATCGACATACTTCAGTGCTAATAGTGAAACCCGGCGGTATTCGAACTCCTAAATTAGCCATCTCGGCCAGATTGGCTCCTTTACCTCCCAGAAGGTTTCTCTTCTCAGCTGAGCCTTCGGCCCTATTTTGCGCAAAAAAATATACATACCCCCCCATTTTTTTCCTCTTTAATTCTTTCCTTGATAGTGTAATTGTTATATATTCTAGCTTATCTCTTATATCCTATAACAATCTCCCTTTACTGTCAAGAAACACCGAAGGACAATTTCTTCCGTCGCTGTATAGTAGCTTCTTATTGCTTCTACTCAGCTTCTCGTTTCGGGAAAAATATAAACTCGTCACTTCGTTCCTCAAACAGTATATTTTTCTTTTTCCTCAACTCTAAGCTTCATTAAGGTTGCTCCTATAAGGCTTCTTCAGAAAATATCCTTCGGTAGACCATATAATTTCCTAGTTCATCAACTTCTTATTTTCGGATTATTATAAAACAACTTCTTTTTCATGTCAAGAAACGCCTCGGACAATTTCGTATTGCGTATATCGTATGTCGTATATCGTGAAAAGACTTTAAAAACACATGACGCAAATGCTATTCACGAATATTTCTTCTCGATATACTATATACGATATACCATATACGAGTTTATTCACTCAGGTGACAGAGTCTTCATATACTTGTAGAAATCACTATCCGAAGTCATAATCAACCAGGTATCTTCATCCATAGCATCTTCATATATCTCCAGTGTCCTCAAGAATGAATAGAATTCGGGACCTTTATTGTAAGCCTCAGCGTATATCGTAGTAGCTTCCGCATCAGCCTTTCCCTTAATCTCCTGGGCTGTTCTATAAGCCTCAGAAGTAATTCTCTGTAGCTCCTTCTCTCTCCTTCCCTCGATTTCAGCCTTTTTTCCTTGACCTTCGGAACGATACTGCTCGGCCACTCTCTTTCTCTCGGCGATCATTCTGGCATAGACACCTTCTCTTACCTGCTCTACATAATTAAGCCTCTTAATTCTTACATCTAGCAATTCTATCCCGAATTGGGGAACGAGCAAAACAGCTTCTTCCAGGATTCCCCGACTTATCTTTTCCCGGCCGTATTTCACCTCACCAATCTCCTCTTCGATCTCCAGGCTTACCTCCGTCTCCATAAATTCTCTGCCTGAATCCCTCACCAATTCATAGAGAAGATGATTGGTGATTTGATTTCTGGTAGCAGAATCAATAATATCATCGAGCCTTCCCAGGGCCGTCCTCTCACCTCCCACTGTCTGGAGAAATTTCAGAGGATCAACAATCCTCCAGCGAGCGGTAGTATCAACCCAGATATATCTTTTATCTTTTGTAGGAACCTGCGTAGGAAGACCATCCCAGGCCAAAAGACGTTTTTCAAAATAATTTACCTTCTGGATAAAGGGGATCTTTACATGAAGACCG
>CAZQMG010000145.1:0-4235 GCA_964594375.1 uncultured Clostridia bacterium
ATTGGTAATATTATAGCCAGAGAAGTAGTGCAGATATATGATTTGTTTCAACAAGGTAAGATAAAAGAAGCGGCAAAGAAACAGTTATCCATATTTGGGCTGGCTAATGTTTTATTTGAAAGACATGATATGCAGCCTCTCAAAGAGGGCATTAAGATGTTAGGATATGATGTGGGAGATGCACTGATGCCTACAAGCAAAGTATCCCCACAAATAAAGGAAAAAATAAGGGAGGAACTTAGAAAATTAGGAAAGTTAGAATAGCTACCTGAGAGCTGTAAGCCTGTTGATACACCTGAAAAAGGAGCTGCCATAAATACTCGAGAAATATAGTGAAAATTTAATTTCGAATAATAGAGCAATGAAAAAAAAGGTAAATAATACGATTTGTAGGTGTGAGGAGATTAGCGAGCAAGAAATAAGAGATGCCATCAGGAAATTTAATCTCAGGACTGTCGATGCTGTTAAAAAATTGACACGTGCTGGAATGGGTTTGTGTCAAGGAAGAACATGTACACCTTTGCTAACAAAGATAATAGCTGAAGAGACAAATAAAAAAGTAAACGAACTATTGCCTCTCAGTAAACGCCCTCCTGTAAGACCGATTAAGATAGAATTTTTGACTAGATAGTATAGGAATTTCCTTTTTCCCCTCACCTCAATCCTCTCCCCACGGGGGAGAGGGAAGGGAGAGGGGGGTAAGTTCAGCTCTTTTGAACTTTGTTTTGAACTTACTATGAGCTAACTTGAGAAGAATTATGAGCTAACTAGAGAAGAATAAAGACAAAATGAATAAAATTGCAGATGTAGTGGTGATAGGAGGAGGAGTTATTGGATGCTCAGTAGCCTATTGCCTGGCCAAAAAAGGAGTAAGGGTGATCGTAGTAGAAAAAAAGGAAGGATTATCTTTGGGTGCCTCTGGAGCCAATCAGGGCGGATGTCCCCTGCAACTCTTTGAATCGCCTGTTCTTGAACTTGCCAGGGAGAGTCTTAAGTTATATAAGAACCTGGCTGAGGAGATAGGGTGCGATATTGAATATGAGAATGTGGGATCTTTAGTATGCAGTGTTGATGAGAAACAGTATCCAGATATGGAAAAGCACTTCCAGAATAAGCAGAGAGAAAGAATAAATGTCCGGCTAATGGAAGGACACCAGCTTCGGAAATTAGAACCTACCTTAGGAGAGGATATAGTTGTTGGAGTGGAGGAGTGGGACAGTTGGATGGTCAACCCATTTAAGGTAAATTATGGGTTTGCCTATGCTGCCAGAAAACTGGGAACAAAGTTTCTTTTTTCCACCCAGGTTAAGAAAATAGAAAGGGATAAAGAAAGAGTCGTATCCGTTATTACAGACAGAGAAAAAATAAAAACTAACTTCCTTGTTAATGCTGCAGGGGCATGGGCTTCTGAAATCGGGAAAATGCTTGGTCTTACTATACCTATTAGAGCAAGAAGAGGACAAATTATAGTAACAGAACCTGTTCCTCTTAATGAAAGGTGGAGGTATATATTAGATGCTGATTATCTAACTACAGCCTTTGATCTGGCAGCGGTAGAAAAGTCTAAAGACCCAAGGATAAAACTTGGAGTTGCAGGAAGCTATATACAAGAGAAGAGCGGAAATTGGACCATAGGAAGCAGCCGTGATTTTGCAGGTTATAACAGTAGAGTAACCATGCAAACACTAAAATACATAGCAAAAAGAGTTATCAAGTTTGTGCCAAAACTTAAAGATATTAGTTGTATTAGAACATTTGCTGGGCTGAGACCATTTTGTTATGTGGATGGTCTCCCCATCCTTAGTAAGATAAAGAGTCCTCAAAACTTTGTCATAGCTACAGGACACGCCGGGGAAGGAATGACACTTGCTCCCATAACAGGAAAATTAATAGCGGAACTGATAACAGAAAACAGAACTTCGCTATCAATCGATGCTTTTGGTTTCTCAAGATTTAAAAATATAAACTAAATTAAGCTAAAGGTGGGGTGGATCGAAGAAGAAAAATAGAATAAGTTAACCCGAACAAAAAAGTGCGTAACTTAGAAAGAAAGAGAGTTCATGAAAATAAGAGAGAAGAATAATCAGTTACTGTTGTGGACAAGTAAAGGAGCTGCCGCAGAAGGGATTCCTACACCGGATGAACTCAAGAAAACGTCAGGTTGGCCTAGTCTCAAAAGACTTCAAGGGGGTCCGGTTGCTATAATCGAATGTATTGAAGAGATTCCTTGTGATCCCTGTGAGAGTGCTTGTCCCGCAGGAGCAATTAAAATTGGTTCTTCCATTACCAATTTGCCAGTTTTAGATGAAGATAAATGTACAGGTTGTGGCCTTTGTATAAGTTCCTGTCCTGGATTAGCAATTTTTGTACTCAGTTTAAATTACACTGATGAGTCAGCTTTGGTTTCGTTTCCCTTTGAGTTCCTACCCTTGCCCAAAGTTGGAGAGGAAGTGTCTGCGATAGATAGAGAAGGCAGGACTGTCTGTAAAGGTAAGGTGGTTAAGATATTAAATAAAAGAAAACAGGATTATACTCCTGTTGTAAGTATCTCTATTCCCAAAAAGCATGCTTTAGTTGTTCGAGGTATTTCTGTAAAGAAAAATGGCTTCTCAAAACAAAATAATTCTCCTCAAGGTGAGAACAATGAAAATAAAATGCGAGTCCTAGATCATCCGATTTTAGGCCGACAGAGCCCTGGGAAGATGCTGAATATTACTGTTGATGGGAAAAAGATTAAGGCAAGAGAAGGAGAGATGATAATTGCTGCTCTTCTTAATGCCGGCATAAGAATTAACCGATTTACTCCAAAATATAACGAGCCAAGGGGAATCTTCTGTGGTATTGGGCAGTGTACCGATTGCATAATGACTGTAAATGGTATTCCCAATGTGAGGACATGCGTTACCCCGGTTGAAGGGGGAATGGTAATAGAAACCCAATATGGTAGAGGTGAGTGGGGCTAGAGTTGAAAAAATGTGATGTTATAGTAGTAGGAAGTGGTCCTGCTGGGCTCAGTTGCAGTATTGAAGCAGCAAGATGCGGAGCAGATGTAATTTTAATAGACGAAAATGGGAGACCGGGAGGGCAATTATTTAAACAGATACATAAATTTTTCGGAGCAAGCCAGCATAGGGCCGGTGTTAGGGGATTTGATATTGGTCTGCAGCTTTTGGAACAAGTCAACAAATTAGGGGTAAATACACTCCTCAATACCGTAGCTTACGGCATTTTTGGCCAGAAAACTGTAGGAATAGTAAAAAATGAGAAAATTGAGATGATTCAAGGAAAAAAAATTCTCTTAGCAACAGGTGCTATTGAAAACCCTGTTGTTTTCTCAGGTTGGACTCTTCCGGGAGTAATGGGAGCTGGAGCAGCTCAAACTATGATTAACATTCACCGTGTTCTTCCCGGCCAAAGATTTATTATTTTAGGCTCTGGTAATGTGGGATTAATTATTAGCTATCAACTATTACAAGCTGGTGCTAGTGTGGTAGCTGTGGTTGAAGCAGCTCCAAAAATTGGAGGTTACCAGGTTCATTCTAGTAAAATTCGTAGAGTTGGTGTGCCAATTTTCACCTCTTCTACCATTAAGGAAGTAAAAGGTAATAAGGAGGTAGAAGAAGTTGTTATTGTTAAGTTAGATAATTCATGGAGACCTATCAAAAGTACAGAAAGAAGCTTAACTGCAGATTGTGTTTGCATTGCTGGCGGACTTCATCCCTCCATTGAATTAGCTCAAATGGCTGGATGTAATCTAAGGTTTTTCTCTGAATTAGGTGGGCACCTGCCTATTCACAACGAAAATATGGAAACTACAGTTAATGGAATCTATGTTGCCGGGGATACTGCTGGAATTGAGGAAGCAAGCACTGCTATGGAAGAGGGAAGATTAGCAGGAATAGATATGGCCCAAAAACTTGGCTATCTGAGTCAAGATAAAGCCTTAAGAAAAAAGGAAGGGATTAGGGAAAGCCTTCTTGCTCTGCGTTCCGGGCCATTTGGTTGTCTAAGTCACAGAGCAAAATTAAACATTTTACAGGCAATGAAAACAAAACGGGGCAGTAAAATTTTATTTTAGCAGCTTGAAAATATGGTAAATGCAAAAAGTAATGAAGGTGAAAATGGAAGTAAAAGTGGAGGTAGAAGATGACCTGGGGTTACTGGAATAAGATTTTGAGGGTTGATCTTACAAACAGGAAAATTACCAAAGAAGAGATAGATGAGGATACATATAA
>CAZQMG010000146.1:0-4209 GCA_964594375.1 uncultured Clostridia bacterium
GGTTGCTCCTATAAGGCTTCTTCAGAAAATGTCCTTCGGTAGACCATATAACTTCTTAGTTCATCAAGAAAAACATTAGTCCTTTACTATAGTACCTACCTTTTCTCCTAGAACTATCCTTTTAATATTACCCCTTTTTTGAAGATTGAAAATAATAATAGGCAGACGGTTATCCATACAAAGAGAGATAGCTGTAGCATCCATAACTTTTAATCGTCTATTAAGCACCTCTACATAACTTATCTCATCGAACTTCTCTGCTTTTTTGTCTTTAAAGGGGTCAGAAGAATACACTCCTTCCACTTTAGTTGCCTTCAAGATCACATCTGCTTCTATTTCTAGAGCACGCAGTGCTGCTGCTGTATCTGTAGTAAAATAAGGATTTCCAGTTCCTCCAGCAAAAATAACCACCCTGCCCTTTTCTAAGTGACGCAAAGCCCTTCGCCGAATATAGGGCTCAGCAATCTCCTGCATTTCAATTGCTGTCTGTACTCTAGTAAATACTCCTATCCTTTCCAGGGTATCCTGCAATGCCAGGGCATTGAGTATAGTAGCTAGCATCCCCATATAATCAGCTGTGGTTCTGTCCATTCCCTCTCTGCTTGCTATCCCACCACGAAATATATTTCCACCACCGACCATTATTCCTATTTTCACCCCCAGGTCTTTAACCTCATTGATCTCTTCTGCGATAAGACGAACTCGACTGGAAGATATGCCATAATTATTTTTATCAGCAAGACTCTCTCCTCCTATCTTTAAGAGGATCCTATCCCATTTGATTGGTAATTGGCTCATCAGTCTTCTATCTCTCCTCTTAGTTCGTATCTGACAAAACGATAAATTTCAATGTTCTCTCCCACTTTGGCAATAAACTCTTGCAGATAATCCCTTGTTGTTTTCTTATCATCTCTAAAAAAAGGCTGTTCCAATAGACATACCCGAGCATAAAATTTCCTTATTCGCCCTTCTATAATCTTGTCTATGATTTTAGCAGGCTTGCCTTCCTTTTCTGCTTGTGCCTTAAGAACGGCTTTTTCTTCTTCAATTACCTCTGCCGGAATATCTTCAGGAGAATTCCACTGAGGATTGCAAGCCACCACATGCATAGCTATGTTTTTGCTAAATTCTTGAAATCCACTGTTTTTCGCCACGAAATCGGACTGGCAGTGAACTTCTACTAATGCCCCCATTTTCCCATTGTGGTGAATATAGGAGGCAATTTTACCCTGAGTAGTCTTTTTCCCACTTTTCATCTCGGCAATCTCTATACCCTTTTTCCTCAAGACCTTTTTCGCTTTTTCAAAATCACCCCTGGTTTCTTCGAGTGCCTCCTTGCAGTGAAGAATTCCTGCTGAAGTCTCTCCCCGCAATCTCTTTATTTTTTCTAAAGGAACATCCATTGGTTATTTACCCCTTTAACTCTCTATTTTTTAATCCTTTGCTTCTTCTTTTTTCTCAGATGTTTTTGGCTTTTTTATTGTCTTTTTTATTGTCTTTTTCTTAACCTTTTTCACCTGCGACTCTTCTTTTTCTGGTTCCTCTTTTTCTATTTTAACCTCTGCCTTTTTCCTTTTCTTTGTCTTAACTTCTTTCTTCTCAGATGTTTTCGGCTTCTTTGCTACCGCTTTAGGTTTTTTCCCAACCCCTTTTTCCTTTTCTTCTATCTTCTCTTTTACCTTCTCTTCAGCCTTCTTGACTATCTTCTTTTTCACCTGTTTTTTCGATATCTCTTCTTTCTTTTCCTCAATTTTTTCTATCTGCTCTACCGCTTTCTCTTTTTTCTCTTTTACTTCAATCTCAACCTTCTCTATTTCTGCCTTCTCCTCTATCTCTTCTTTCTTCTCCTCAAATTTTTCTATAAACTCCTCAACTTTCTCCTCTACTTTTGTCTCAACTTCTTCTATTTTTTCTTTTTCCTCTGCTGCTTCTTCCATTTCTCTTTTCTTCCGCCAGACTTCACTGCCCTCCACAATAGCATCAGTCACCTTAGAAGTAATCAATCTAATACTCTTTATAGCATCATCATTGGCAGGAATAGGATAATCTATCATGTCCGGATCACAATTGGAATCCACAATAGCTATGATAGGAATAGCCATTCTTTTTGCCTCTTTAACAGCTGTCTCCTCTACTTTCACATCAGTAATATAAACGCCGTCGGGTAGCTCATTCATATCCTTAACTCCCCCCAAGTTTTGACTGAGCTTGGCTAGCTCCCGGCGTAAAACCATCTCTTCTTTCTTGGGATAATTTTCCCATACTTTCTCTTCTTCTTGTCTCTCTAAATCATTTAGTCTAGCAATTCTTTTCTTTATGGTGGAGAAATTAGTCAGAAATCCTCCCAACCACCGGCTATTAATGTAGGGAGCATCACATCTTTTTGCCTCTTCTTCAATACACTTTTTTGCCTGACGTTTGGTCCCCACAAATAGTATCTTCCCCTCTGCCGCGGCTAAATTTCTAATAAACTCACAGGCCCCTGCTATTTTTTTCACCGTGACACTAAGATCGAGGATATGCATTCGATTTCTCTCTTGGTAAATGTAAGGTTTCATTTTGGGATTCCATGCACTTCTACGATGACCAAAATGAGCTCCTGCTTCTAATAGTTCTTTCATCCTAACCATAGACATCTCTTCCTCCTGCTTATTGCGCTTTTTTCAGTTATTAATAGATATTTTAGTTTAAAAAATCCCTTTCTCTACACGGATCAACAAGGGATATTCCTTTACCACTGACAAATCACTAATTCTCTTAAGGGCATCTTGAATAGCCTTTTCCCTTGCTTTATGAGTGAGCATTATTATAGGCACTGAATCTGTGCTATTTCGGGCCTCCCCTTTCTGTAGAACTGACTTGATACTTATATCATAATCTCCTAAAATTCCAGATATTTTTGCTAAAACACCCACTCGATCAAGAACGCTGAACCTCAAATAATAATTACCTTCAATCTCTCCTATCTTTCCTAAATCCATATTTTCACTGCACCCTGGCAAGAGCAACTTCCTACCTTTAGCCACGCAAATCAAATCCTCCAATATGGCAGCTGCTGTAGGATATTTGCCAGCCCCTGGAGCCTGCATCCCTATTTCCAATCCTATTTCATTTCTCAGTTCAATGCCATTCTCTATTCCCTCTAAGCGAGCTAATCCTTTACCTATTAGAAGAAGGGCAGGATGAACTCTTGCTTCCAAATAATTATCTTCTTGCCTGGCAATGGCCAGAAGTTTTACCCTATATCCTAACTCTTGAGCAAAAAGAATATCTTGATAGGAAATCCTTCTAATCCCTTCTATAAAAAAAGAATCAAGAGACGGGAAGAATCCCGTAGTCAAGCCAAGCAAAACTACCAACTTATGGGCTGTATCAAAGCCATCAATATCGTCAGAAGGGTCCTTCTCCGCATAACCAATTTCTTGTGCTTTTTTGACCATAGAAAACAAATCCTCTTTTGTCTTTTCCATCTCTGTTAATATATAATTGCATGTTCCATTAAAAACCCCTATTAACTTACTAATCCGGAGAGGAGAGGAGGTTATACTCTCTATAAGGCGGTAACTAGCGATATTAGACCCTCTCACTCCTAAATAGCAATTATTCTCACTGGCTTCTTTAAAAATTCGACTTCCTGCCCGAGCCAAGAGAGCTTTGTTAGCAGTTATTACATTTTTACCTCTTTTCAAAGCCTCTAATATTATCTCTTCAGCAGGATATATCCCTCCCATCACTTCTATAATAGTATCAATTTTTGGATTTTCCAGAATCTCCTTATAGTTTGTAGTTAATAAATGGGGAGAAAGAGAAAGCGGTCTCTCTTTATCTAAATGTTTAATAGCTATTTTCTCCAAAACAAATTCATAATCTCTCTTTTCTTCTTTTTTTCGGAGAAGAAGTTCTACTATTCCTCTTCCTACTGTTCCCAGTCCAAATAATCCAAGATGGATTATCTTTTTCCCCATTTCTAACACCTTTCATCTGAGAAATACCTCAGGACAATTTCTTCCGTCGCTGTATAGTAGCCTTTTATTATTTCTGCTCAGCTTCTCGTTTCGGGAAAGATATAAAAGACTTTGAAGGGGGAAACATCCCCCCTCAACGGCCTTCGGCCTGCTCCCCCCAAGTTCAAGAAAAGGCAGAGCATCGTCGCTTTGCTCCTCAAACAGTATATTTTTCTTTATCCTCAACTCGAAACTTCGTTAAGGT
>CAZQMG010000147.1:0-4114 GCA_964594375.1 uncultured Clostridia bacterium
AGGTCAATGAACAATGAATAGAAAAAGAGAAGGCGGATTCACCTTAGTTGAGGTTATGGTGGCTATAGCTATTCTCTCATTTGCCATTTTTGCCACCTTAAGGGTAATTACTGCTTCTTTAAATAGTATCAACCGTCAGGGGCAAAGAGTAAAAGCTCTCCATTTAGCCCAGGCTCATCTGGTAGAACTAGAGACGAAATCTTTCTCTCGCATTGTGCCGGAGACCTGGACTATAGACTCAGGCGCTATCTACCGGCTGAACATATATCGCACTAATGTCTCTCCCGGCGAAATCCTGGTCTCTTTGGATGATGATTATTGGTACAATGACGATGATTCAGATACGGAAGACCTTGGATTTGACGACACCGGTCAGAATAAAAATGACGGTATCTTAGTGGCTACTGAGGATGGAATGCCATACACAGTAATCTCTACTTTTCCGCCACCCTCAGAGTACTATAACTGGAACTCAAACACATTAACTCTCACATTATCGTCACTCAATGCAGGAAAAGAAATACAGATTTACTATCGCTACTACCATCTTATTAAAGAAGGGGGAACTATCCCTCTCTCTGATGGAGAAGGACTAAAGGAAGGGACAATTAAACTAATCACCAGCGTAGGGGACACCGACGGAAGTGGAACAGCAGGAGAAAAGAGTGATATAATGGGAGATGACCTTACTGACGATACCCCGCTCTCTTCTTCCGATTACGAGAGTTTCAACTCACAAACTAAGGAGCTGACCTTTATGGAGGATAAAAAAGGAAATTCGGTCTATATCTATTACCTTTCTAAGAAAGGTACTGACATTGATGGTGATGGCTGTGAGGACCCCTTGAACGACGCCATTCTGGGTGTAGTTGAGGGCAGCTTTTACAATCCAGATGGAAGCATTGCCAATCAAATCACCGATACGAAAAGAGTGACCGTAAGCGAGTATTGGAAACAAGGCGAAAATATCCAATCGACCAGGCAAGAAGCCTACATAAACAAATAGACAACCAAAATAGCTCGGGTGCTATATGAAAAAAGATTACTCTATCAGCTTAAATAACCCTGGGCAGGGGTTACTAAAACATATGAGCATTCACTTTGATAGATATAGAACTGATGACTTTGCTCTTCTCAACCCAACAAGAGAAAGAACTGGCCTTACCCTCCTGGAGCTTATCATAGCAACTTCAATCCTTTCCATAATAGCCTTATTGATCTACCCTGCCTATCGAACTAGCTCCCATTCCTATCAATTAAGTGTAGTGCAATCAAACCTACAGCAAAATGCCCGCATTGGGATGAAGAAGATGGTGAAAGAAGTGGAGGCAGGAATGGTAGTGATTCCAGAAGAGGGGAATGAAGCCACTGATGGAAGTGGGAATAACTATGGCTATGAAAGAGAGCAACCATACAAAATGGCTTTTTATCCCTGGAACAGCACGCCGGGGACTTCGGATAATGATAAAATTGCTCTCTATACAGCCTTGCCTACTCTTAACACTGAGCCTATAGACCCTGCTTTATCATCGGAAGGAGAAGAGCCATTACTTTATATACGAAAATACAGCTCTTCATGGAGTGACCCGGAACCCCTTGTTCTTTCTGATGTTAAAGTCACTCAGCTCAATTTCATTATGGGGGGAGATAACCAGGACGAGATTCTCATTACTTTAGAGCTAGCTCAAGAAGGACCGTTGAAAGAATGGCGCACTTATAGAATAACCTCAGCAGCCAAACTAGGAGCAAGATGAAAAAAATCAAAGAATACTACAAGTTACCCCCTCACCTCAATCCTCTCCCCCGTGGGGAGAGGGAAGGGAGAGGGGAAAAACTAAATTCCTATGCTATCAAGTTAATTAAAGAAAATAATGGAACAGCTATGATTCTCATGCTGGTTGTGGTGAGCGTGCTTTTCATCTTTACTTCTTTCCTGGTGCGCAAAGTAGTGATTAATACAACTATGGTGGAAAAAAGCGGAAAGGAGCAAGAAAGTTATGCTATAGCTAAACAAGGAATATTATATGCTCTGGACAAGTTAAATACCTGGGAGGGGACAGACCCTGATTATGATTCCACTACCTGGCTGAATGGTGAGAACTGGGAGGAAGAGGATTGGAATTCCTATGACTTGAATGGCGATGGTGAAAGTGAAGTGCAAATTAGAATAGATAAGGATGATATTCCTCATCCCGAGAATAGCGACCCAGCGTTTGATTCAGTAGATAATGACAATGGAGACCAACCCTATATTACCATTGAATCTCGGGACTCTGCTAGGAAATTGGTTGCTCTTCAGGTAATAGCTAAGAATAACAGCCCCTTACTCGACTATGTGAGATTCATAAATTCAGACACTACTTTCCAGGATAATACTTTTGATTCCGCCGGAAGTGGTTCTCTTATTGAGGGAAATGCTCCCTTCAGCATCCTGGGAAATGTATCCTGGGCCAGCGGCAGCTCGAACAACCTCATCCTTGCCACCGTTAGCAAAGCCCTAGTCTATGGTAGTATTAGCAACGGAGGAGTGAGTAGCCTTCGAATTAACGGAAGCAATGCAAACAGCGGTCACTCCTACTTCTTTGACCCTGATGACCCTTCCTACGACGATCCAGACCTCTTTGACACTGCTGAGGGCCACTACTTTTCCTCATCTCACCTTCCTTCTTGCTATGATTACTCTGGGCCTGGCTCAAGCCCCGCCTACTACTATGGGGGGCCTCAAAGCGCCTCCTGGCCCGATATAAAGGAAACTCGATACCAGAATCTTGCCTCGGGAATTGACTGCTATCTTGATAACGGCGGGGAGAAAAACAAAGAAACCGAATGGGCTGACCCCAACAATGATAATACCGCCAATGACAATGATACTGTTACGGAATGGTTCCAGGATACGACAAGTAGCACCAGTTATCATTACTACCCCCATTCGGCTCGTCTAGTCTTGAATACGACAAGTATTAGTCAAGAGCTATCGAACGGAACGGTCAATACGATTGATTATTCTTCCATTACCAACAACATCATCTATGCTGAAGGTGATATCTCCGTTTCGGGCATCATTCCTGATGGGAAACAACTCACCTTTGTCTCCGGTGGCAATATATTTATTGACAGCACCCTGCTAAAAGAGAGCAACACTGCATCCTTAGCACTGCTGGCGAAAAAGAATATTGTCTTAAATCCTACTTTGCGCTACGGAACGGCCATCAACAATAGCTCTTCGAACCCGGACTGGTACAACCCTGAACACTCTTTGGGTAATCCAGATGGCAACAATACGTCTGTCACTGATGTCGGACTCACTTCTTTTGCACCGGATGAGACGAAAACCTACACCGTGGACATCGACTTGGGCAGATTAGTCACTGGTGGAAGAATCGTACTGTGGCACTATCAAAATGAAAGCCAAGCCCAACTGGAAACGACCCTACAAGTTTGGGTAACCAGAGACGATTCTCCCCCCAGTAGTTCTAGTGACTGGGATCGAGAAGTATTAGGATTTATCGACGTCGATACCGACCCCTTTTATAATATAGACTTTATTCCTTGCGCCTTTCGTTGGATCAGACTCAACCTGAAAGCACACAATAAGTATGGGACGCAAACCCAAGAATTCGGTCTCTCCGAGGAGCGCTTTGATGCCATAGAGGTACCCATCTATGCAGTGGATGCGGCTCTCCTTGCTGAAGAAGGAACCTTGAAAGTAGTAACTGGGGGAGGAGTAAATCAGGAAGAGAGTATCCTGCCTAACAATAATGCTTACGAGGCACTAGATACTGGGGGACTTAAGACCCCCAGTGACAGCGACACTTTCAGTCAGACGCTCTTTTTTTGGGGAACCCTGGCTGAAGCAGAGTGGACAGGGGTTATTCCCGGCTGGGAATATTTTGCTTATGCTTATGATTCTAATTTGTCTTCTTCCCCTCCACCATCGCTTCCTCCTTCGGTAAATCTTGTATCTTTAAAGAGAAAGTAGAGAAATGCAGATAAGATAGTTCATAGCTCATAGCTGATAGGTTATAGGAAAACCAAAACAAAGTTCAAGATAGTTCATAACAAGTTCAAAACATAATTCAAGATAGCTTTAATTAGGACGCAGATTTTCGCAGAT
>CAZQMG010000148.1:0-4106 GCA_964594375.1 uncultured Clostridia bacterium
CTTCTCTCCCCCAGTCTCAACATCGCCACTGGTTTAGCCCTGGGGAAAGGAGAAGGTATCAATCTTTCTCCGGCTAAAGAAAAAAGGGCCAGGTTGGCTCATCGAACCAGGGTGATTTCTCTTCTTTCTCTTTACTTTGTCACCTTTTTTCTCCTCTTGGTCACCGGATATAATTCCTTAAACCAAAAGGCGGCTGTCTATAAAGAGGAGCTTCAATCCAAGAAAGCTAAGATCGCTCTCTTACAGCCAAAGCTCGACAGGCTTGAAACTCTTATGAGTGCTCTAAAAAGGGAGAATCGTCGACATATCAGTATTATACAGCTAAGAGAGAGCTCCATTCCCTGGATGCAGGTCCTGACTCAGTTTAGTGAGGCTATTCCCGAGAAGGCCTGGCTGAGGGAACTCTCCGTCGTAACAAGCCCAACCGACACTAACCAGAAGGAAAATTCCTCCATCCTGGTGATTAAGGGAAGTATAAGGTGGGAAAAACTGGTGGCTCAGCTTTCCCTGATGGAATTCATAAGCCAACTGGAAAAATCCCCTTATCTTAATGATGTCCATTTACAATCCACTGATAGAAATACCCGTCTTGGACAAGAGGTGATTGACTTTACCGTAGCCGCTCGCCTTCTGAGAAAAGAGGAGATTATGTCATCCACTCATTAGTCACGCAAGAGAGTATGAAGGAGCGGGAGAGATGAAATTTGGTCCATTAGATATAGGTAAGACGGTATTGCTTGTCGGCATCTTTTCCTTATCCATATTAGCTGGATTTTGTTGGTTTGGCTACCAACCTAAAATCCAGACTACAGAGAAGTTAAAGAAAGAGATAGGAATCCTGGAGAGACAAATTAGGCAAGCAGAGGCGAGCGTCAGAAATCTAGAAGAGTTAGAGGAAAGATACCAGCAAAAACAGGCTGCCATGAGTTTGATGGAGGAAGCATTGCCTTACCGAGAGGAAACCACCACCTTACTGAGAGAGCTGCTTATTAGAAGCCAGGGACTGGATATCGAATTTCTTGACCTGGGTAAGCCAGTATCTATTCTGGCAGCACTGGAGACTGGAAAGGTCAAAAAGGTAACCCTGAGCCTGAAACTAAGATCCCCTTTTTTGAAATTTGTTGAATACTTAAACCGGCTGGAAAATCTTCACCGGTTGATTAATGTTACCAGTCTTGAGGTTCGGGCAAGGGAGGATATTGCACCCAGGGTAGATATTGATTTGACGCTAGAGGCATATACGTGGGAAGAAGTTGAATAACTCAATTCTTAAGGATTAATGGGATCTGCATAGTCGGGCTTATGCTGGGTACTATTAAACGAACCACCTCTCAAAAAATAGGAGCGGTTTCATGAAGAAAAAAACATTACGTCTTGTAATTCTCGATGAAGGTAGCGATGATGCTTAATTAGCGGCAAAGGAGCTGGAGGAGGAAGTGAGGGAGCGAAAGAAGATAGAGCAAGAGATAGAAGCTTTTTCTCGTTTCCCTTCTGAGAATCCCAACCCTGTTCTTCGTATTACTGCCGACGGAACAATTCTTTACACCAATGATATCGGTAGGGAAATTTTCGGCGTCCAGGTAGGCAAGAGAATACCTGACTGCTACCTGCCAATTCTTGAGAAAGCGATTGCTTCCAGGCAATATGCAAGCTTTGAAGAAAAAATTGGCGAACGATATTTTTCCAGTGTAATGAAGTCAATTCCAGGAACAGATTACGATTATCTTAAGGACATAATATACGAACTCTTTTATGAACAAAAACAGCCTGGACAAATACCTGAAACATAAGGAAGGGTTTCCTTTAAATATGCTACCAGGGACTTTTGTTTGAGGAGATAAAAGAAGATGGCGCCGGAAACAATTCTTTTAGTTGACGATGAGCCCTATGTACTGGAGCTACTTTCTGCGACTTTAGAGGATGGAGAGTATAGGATTTTGCAGGCGAAGAATGGGAAGGAAGCTCTTAGCCAATTTGAGAAAGAGAAACCTCAGGTAGTGCTGCTCGATATCAGAATGCCTGATATGGATGGACTGGAAGTCCTACATCAAATAAAGGAGAGTAATCAAACTAGTAGTGTCATTATGATGAGCGCCTATGGAGCTATGAAAACCGTTCTGGAAGCAATGAAGCGAGGTGCTTACGACTATCTTACTAAACCGGTTGATTTAGAGAGGGTGGAAGTACTTGTTAAAAGAGCTTTAGAAGCTCAAAAGTTGGCTCAAGAAATAGCATCCCTGCGCTCAAAGGTGGAAGAGAAATACCAATTAGAGAATATTATTGGCAAGCATCCCAGCATGTTCGAGGTCTATAAGATGATAGGAAGAGTAATGGATAATAAAGCTACCGTATTGATATTTGGGGAAACAGGAACCGGTAAAGAAGTCGTTGCCCGGGCCATCCACTTCAATGGTTCCCTCAAGGATGAGCCATTCATAGCTATAGACTGTGCCAGTATACCTTCTGACCTTTTAGAGAGTGAGCTATTTGGACACGAAAAGGGAGCTTTCACTGGAGCCATTGCTCAAAAAATGGGTAAATTTGAACTAGCTAGCAAAGGTACTTTGTTTTTGGATGAGATAGGCAATTTAACCCTAGCCACTCAGTTAAAGCTCTTACGATTCCTGCAAGAGAAAAAAATTGAAAGGGTAGGAGGAACCAGGTCTATTGAACTGGATGTAAGAATTATCACTGCTACCAACCTGGATTTAGAAAAGGCGGTCAAGGAAGGTTCCTTCAGTGAGGGTCTATATTATCGATTAAACGTAATTACCATACCTCTTCCCCCTTTAAGAGAACGCCGGGATGACATTCCTCTTTTAGTGGAGCATTTCCTGCAAAAGTTTAAGCCAGAGTCTAAGAAAAAAGTAAAGTTTGTTCCTCAGGAGACCATGGACCTTTTAATGAGGTATGACTGGCCAGGCAATGTGAGAGAGCTAGAAAATGTTGTGGAAAGATCCATAGTTATGGGAAAGACTGAAGCCATTTTGATTGAGGACCTACCCTTGAGAATACAAGAACAAAAAGTGGTCTTTGAACCAGAGCTGGAGATTTCGTCTGAAGAGCTCCCTTCTGAGCAGAGAGTAGAGAACTTGAAGAGACTAATAGTTGATGCCCTGGAAAAGACAAATTGGATTCAGACTAAGGCAGCCGAGCTTTTAGGTACCAGCCGCAGCATTTTGAAATATAAGATGAAAAAACACAGTATAAAAAAAGGTGTGTTGGAAACTCCCTCCAGAGTTAATCTTCAAAAAGACTACAGGGGTCAAACTAGAGAAAAGAATATCAAGATAGAATAACATTTAAGGGGCGAGGCTCTTTTTGAGATAACCCTCAAGAGTAACACCAAGATAAAACAGGTGGTTGAGCGTCTGCTTAAAAAAGAGGAGTAGTCTAGAATTCTATCGGGGTATTCTTTCAGAAGCAGGAGGGATCTTCAAATCGAGCCGCCACTCACTCACCGAACGCCTGGAAACAGAAATGCCGTAATCTTCCTTTAACTTTTTTCTAATTTCTCCATCACTGTATGATTTTTTAATGATTTTATTTTGCAGGGCAGTCTTTTCTTGCTCAATAATCTCTCTGATAAGTTCTTTTCTGAGCTGTTTCTTAGTGGGGAAGAAAGTCTTGAGTGACGTTTCTCTTCCTTGAGGAATGCGAATGGCCTTTCCACTAATAGCTCTGCTTATCAGGCTCGCTTCTACTCCTATTTTCTCGGCCAGAGATGCTTGAGTGAGAAACTTCAGATCCTTAAGGTTTCCAGACTGGAAAAAGTTATACTGCGCTTCGATTATGTTTTGAATTACCTGATAGATGGTGGTTTTTCTAGAGTTTACCAACCTTAGCTTGTCAAAAAGGATCTTGATTTCTTTTAACTCATCCTGGTTAAACTCTCCTGTCTTTTTTATTTCCTCAAATGTAGCTCATGAACTCACCCATCATTTTATCGATGAATACCAGGAAGAAGTTATAGCTGGTCTTCCACAAGTTATTACCCAGCGAAACACAACCAATCTTCCACTGGGGGATTTTATCAGTCAACACGAGGAAGAAATTGCTATGGAGCTTCCTCAGATTATTATTCGTAAAAACCTGGCAAGTTTTGC
>CAZQMG010000149.1:0-4099 GCA_964594375.1 uncultured Clostridia bacterium
CTCATAACTGTTATATACCATAAAAACTAAATGGACGCAGGCGGAAAAGGTGTTTGATGAAGCGGCAAATCTGGGAGCCACCTTCTGCTTTCCCCATCAATGTGTAACCGATGTCCTGGTAGATAGAATGACGCGTACTATCAGGTATATGAACCACTACGCAGCGATGATTCGGGAGCGAGGGATGATTCCCGGACTTTCTACGCACATGCCGGAAACAATTGTTTATGCAGACAATACTGGATTAGATGTGGAGTCCTATACTCAGATTTACAATTCTTCAGGATTCCTCATGCAGGTGGAAGCAGACTGGATAATGAGAATTATACAGGAAGCAAAGAAATCGGTTATGGTCATTAAACCCTTGGCTGCCGGGCGTATCACACCGCCTGTTGGTTTAGCCTTTGTGTGGAACACAATCCGCGATAAAGATATGGTCACCATTGGTACTACTACCCCTGATGAAGCCAAAGAGGTCATCGATATTTCCAGGGATTACCTGGGGCGTCGCTCTGCGAAAATACAACTTCAAGAAACACGAAGTAAGAGATCTTTGGCCTGATTAAGAGGCTGGTTTTCCTGAACTCCATGTTCAGAGAATTCACGATTCCTTCTCCTTGCAAGTCAGTAAAGGATATTTTTTGTCTAAGAGCGAAAAGAGTGGTGGGTCTCTATCACAAAATCTCTCTACATAACCTTAAATTCCGGGTGCATAAAGCTCCTCTTCGAGGAGAAGTTGAGCTTCGCATTGTCCCCGATGAAGAAACAGACACGGCAGAAATTAGAGTTTGGTACAAGGACATACTTACCGATGCTTATCAAATCAGTAATTCAGACCTTAATTTAGTGAAATTTTAAATTTTAGCTAACAGTGTTTCTTCAGAATATCCACCAAGCCTACCCGCTGTATACAATCCTTAAGGCCAAAGGACTGCATCATACTATCAATTTCCTTCTCATTCATACCGCGAAACTGCTCTGCACAGAGTGGAAGAAGAAATTCAGAAAGCAATATGTCATGTATCGCTCGATTAAGTCTCCACTGAAATTGACTGTAATCAAGATGGTCATTTTGACACACGCCTCTCACTATATTAATCAGCTGATTGGTGAGGAGTCCTACTTCACCACCGTCCACAGCAGAAAGAAAGTCACAGCGTAACTTTTTCTTCTTCTCTCTCACCGGAAGTGTACGTCGCATCCATTCTGACTCTGGGTGAGTATATATTAAACCCATCATTCCAATGTCTTTATAGGTCCAGATAGTCCAGTGATGCCCATATTGTTCAAAAATACTAATCATGTCATCTACTATCTTAAGACGAGATGCAGTGTCTTTTCTTCCCCCATATATCGAGCCAAATTCGCCAACCCAGATGGGCACACCATGGCGCTGCATGAAAGTGTAACCTTCGCTTTCACAAAACTCTCTCTCCAACCGTTTTCGGTCGTACCGCTTTCCTTCGAACTCTCCTGGGTATTTCCCATTTGCAAATCCAGGCACTACATAGTTGTGACTGCTGTAAACGGTATTATTATCAAACGGCGACTCCAGGTGATCAAACTGCCTAGAAAACGTATTTCCCTCAAGGAATAAGATATGGTCGGAATCAATCTTACGGATGGCCGAAGTAACCTGGCGATAAAGGATGTTGAGTTTTCGGATATCATCGACCACTGGCTCATTAAGTATATTATATCCTGCTACTATTATCTCTTTGCGATAACGTCGGGCAAACTCTTTCCAGAGGGCAGTTACACGGTCTTGGTAGTGTTTATGATTCCATAGCGGTGTCATCATTCCTGGATTGTCACAGTGCCAATCAGGGTTCTGCCAGCCTGGAGCAGCATGCAAGTCCAGGATAACGTAAATCTGATGTTTACGACACCAGCTAATAACCTTATCCAAAATCTTAAAGCCTTCATTTTTGTATTCAAAAGGTTTATCATCGCTCTCGAAGTGACGAAAGTTCAGGGGAATACGTACCACTGTTGTACCTAACTCCTTAAGAAACCGGATGTCATCTTCTGTAATAAAGTAGTCCAGGAAACGGTCAAAAAAGAACTTGGCTTTACCCTCACCTAATACCTTAGTTATGGCCGCTCGGAAGTCCGATTCACTGGCCGGGTAACCAGTGATAAAGTTTTCCATATTAAGCCATCCACCGAAGCAAACACCACGTAATCGCACGGACTCACCGCGGCCATTTACGATGTTTTTACCTTTCACCCTTAGGAAATCTGTATTCAAATTCATCCCTTTCGCTTTAGATTCCTACCTTACATCCTTCTTAAATGATTTAAGTCGTATTCAACTGTATCTCAGCCTTTTTGCAAACCTATAACCATTCCCTTTCTTATACGATCTGAAAAAATAATATAAAGGATAATAGGGGGTAGAGCAGCGATTATTATTCCCGCGTTTAATGGCCCATACATAGTAACATAGGTTCCTCTAAAGGCCATAAGCCCCCTGGGTAAGGTAAACATATCCAAAGATCTGATAAAAACCAGAGCGAAGAGAAATTCATTCCAGACGAATATGGTTTGTAAAATTATGACCGTGTACAAAGCTGGCAAAGCCAAAGGTAACATTATCTTCCAATAAATCTTAAGGGGTGATAAACCATCCACTCTGGCTGCATCCTCTAAGGAACGGGGTAAGGTCACAAAGAAGGATCTAAGTATAAGAATAGAAAGTGATAGCCCATAAGCAATATAAGGAAAAATCAAGGCAAAATAAGTATCAACTAGATGCAGGTCTCTAAGGAGAATTAGTAAGGGAACTAAGGCTGCAATGGGAGCTATGAACATTCCTCCCAAAAATAGGTAAAAAATTAGCCTTTTACCTTTAAACTCTAATCTTGCCAGAGAATAAGCGGCCATAGGGGCAATAATGGCTATAATGGCTATAGAAAGGAGGGTTACTATAACGCTATTTTTAAAGCAATTACCTATCTTCCCGCCACTCCAGGCCTCGGCATAATTTTGCCATCGAGGCTGCGTGGGAAGACTCCAGGGACTGGCATATATTTCTCTATTTGTCTTCAGTGAATTGCTGGCAGACCAAAGAATAGGATATAAAATTATGATAGAATATACTATCAAAAAAATGTATATAGTCAGTTGCTTAAGCTTCTTCCTCCGTTTTACATTCACTTTCTACTTCCAACATATATTTATTTTGCAATCTTTATCCGCATAATTCTCAATTGAATCACTATTGTGATTAAACAGATAAAAAATATAATAACTCCTATAGCAGACGCATACCCGGCTTCTAATCTCCGAAAGCCCATCCTGTATAAGTGTGTAGAGACTACTTCAGTAGCATGAGCCGGACCAGCGTAGGTCATAATCCAAATTAAGTCAAAGGACTTAAAGGAGCCGGTTATACACATAATTATGACCACAGCGATGACCTCTTTTAGTAAGGGGATAGTTATACGGCAGGCAGTTTGTAGTTCAGATAAGCCATCTACTCTTGCTGCATCAAATATGCTTTTGGGAATGCTTTTTAAGCCCGCCATGAGGATGACTACATATAGACCAATGTATATCCAGTTAATAGTCACTATAACTGAAAATAAGGCTGTACTCATATCACCTAACCACTCTCGAGCAAGTATGGTTAGTCCTAACTTCTCAAGAACCTTGTTTATTATGCCAAAACTTGGGTCATACATCCAGGTCCAGACCATAGCTATAGCAACCAATGATATTAGTAAGGGAAGGAAAATTATACTGGTGAATATCCCCGCTCCTCTAATTTTTTTGTTTAAGACTATAGCCAGAGCTAAGGCTACCGGTATCTGGATACCAATAGATTGGATAGCTATAATGGCAGTATTTATAACAGCTTTTATCCAGATGGTGTCCTTAAAGAGGAGCCTTCTATAGTTCTCAAATCCTATAAAGAACTTTTGGGGAGATATTCCCGTCCATCGAAAAAGACTTAGATAAAATACGTGAGCATTGGGATAAACAAAGAAAATAACAAAAATTATAAGAGCTGGTAGAAGCAGTAGGTAGGCTGTTTTTTTACCCTTAAGTATAAATTGAATTTTCTTTGCTGGGATAAAAGTCATTCTTAAACCTC
>CAZQMG010000150.1:0-4092 GCA_964594375.1 uncultured Clostridia bacterium
CAACTTTTCCCGATGCGAAGCAACGGGAGCGGACGAATCGGCTGCCATTTTCCAAAACCTTTGATTTTTCAAGTATTTCCCTTCTTCAAGAAGGAATGAAGTGCCTGGCAAAGACATATTGTGCGATTAACTGTGGGTCTCAGTATAAGGAGAGAATATTCTGTTTCTTGGCTGCCGCTTTGAGATCTTTAAGCAGAGAAGCAGGAACTTTTACCCTACCCATCAACATTTTGTCTTTAGCTTCTCCATGGCAGTCAGAACCGCCGGTAATGAGAAGGTGGTATTTCTGGGCTATTTCTTTATAGTGTTCACTGATTTTAGAATTATGGGCACTATGATAGACCTCTATTCCTCTAAGCCCAGCCTTGACCAGTTCAGGGATTAAATCATCTCTTCCGGAAAGATAAGGATGGGCAAAAACGGGTACACCTCCTGTTTTCAAGATTAGTTGGATAATCTGAGAAGGAGAGACTTTTATTCTTTTAACATGAGCAGGCCTACCCGGATTTAACCACTCCTCGAAAGCAGCCCCTATAGAAGAAACATAGCCTTTCCTCACCATAAGACGAGCAATATGAAGACGGCCAATTACTCCTCGCGGGGCTATTTCTTTCAACTCTCTATGATTAATAGACATACCCAACTCTTCTAATCTCTTGAGCAACTCTCTATTGCGCTTTACTCGAGTAGACTGAAACTCCTTTAGCCTAGATAGAAAACTCTTATCCTTGTAATTTAGATAATAAGCAAGAAGGTGAATCTCATCTTCTCCTATATCGGTACTCATTTCTATTCCTGGTACTACCTCTATACCTACTTTTTCTCCTATAGCTATAGCCTCTTCTAATCCAGCCACGCTATCATGATCAGTTATAGAAATAGCCACCAGATTTAGCTTTTCTGCTCGGCAAACTACCTCCTCAGGAGTAAAAGTCCCGTCAGAGTATATAGTATGTATATGTAGGTCTATATTCGACAAAATTCATCTCCTAGCTTTCCATTAAGTTAAGGTTCATTTTCAGGATTCTGGCCGAATGGGTCAGTTGGCCCACTGAGACTAAATCCACCTTTGTTCTGGCAATTTCAACTACACTTTCTAAGTTTACCCCTCCGGAAACCTCTATTAGTGTTCCTTTATTACTTTCTCGAATTAATTTCACTGCTTCCTTTATTTCTTCGATAGACATATTATCGAGCATTATTATGTCTACTTTTGCTGCCAGAGCTTCCTCTACTTGAGATAAGCGAGCTGCTTCTACCTCTATTTTCTTAAAAGGAGATAAGCTTCGCCTGATTCTTTCTACTGCTTCTTTAACCCCCCCAGATGCCTTGATGTGATTGTCCTTGACTAATATTCCGTCATCTAAAGCAAAACGGTGATTAAATCCTCCCCCTATCTTCACAGCATATTTTTCCAGAAGGCGAAGATTGGGAGTGGTTTTTCTGGTATCGAGTATCCTTACCTTAAAAGGATGGATTAAATCCACGTATTTTTTAGTCAGGGTAGCAATTCCAGAAAGACGGGAAAGGAAATTCAAGGCTGTCCGTTCTCCTTTAAGAATATTTAAGGTCTCGCTTTTAACAATAAGTATAGGTTCTCCCTTAACTAGAATATCCCTATCCTTTAGGCTATAGCTAAACTCAACCTTCTCCGAAGAAATCAATCGAAAGACTTCTCTGGCTAACTCAACCCCGGCCAAAATTCCTTCTTCCTCAGCTACTATTTCTGCTTTGCCACGAGAAAGAGAGGAAATAATAGCCTCACTGGTAATATCTCCTCTTCCTATGTCCTCCTTTAGAGCATTTTGAATGAGAGGTCTGACTAACGCTAAATCTAGCATCTTAACTCCCCATTTTCACAGAATCAACTATTCCCCTCAGGGTAGCAATAGCCGATAAGACAGCTAGATAGCTTGTCTTAGGATTAGAAGGAGAAGGAACGTTTTCTGTACTAATTTCCAATTTTCCAAAATCTCCCTTGACTATAATATGATGAACATTTCGCTTCAAAGAAGGGTCCGCTATTATCCTCACCTTAGTCCTTTCCATTCCTATGCCAGCAAAACTTAGAGCTGCTGCTACATTTATGTTTTTAGGAAAGGCTTTCACCGCTTCCTGACAATTTCCCTCAAAAATGACGACTTTCTCCTTAATCCCTCTTAAGTCTATATTCTTTTCTAAAAGATAGGGAGCCCCTTTCAGTCCTTGCGGGGGTTTACTCGTTTCCAGAGTTACCGAATCCAGATAAGCCTCTTTGGCCGCCTTTATCCCATCCAGGCCAGCAATGGCTCCAGAGGGGAAATATATTTTACACTTTTTCTCTCTCGCCTCAGTAAAAAGGTGAAGATACTCTAACATCCCTCCTACGCTCATCACCATAATATCTTTCCCTTTATTGAGAGCCTTTTGAACTAACTCTCCCGCTATATCAGAAGAAGCAGCTTCTATTATTAAATCAGCTTTTTCAACCACTCCATCTATACTTGTAGCTACTGGCATTCTCTTTAAAGAAGAAGCTAATTTATCCTCTTTTGTTCTATTCTTATCACATATAACTGCCAGTTCCAAACCCGAGAGCTTTTTATTATCTATGGCTCTGGCAAGTCCACTGCCTATAACTCCGCATCCTACTAATCCAACTTTTAACATAGCCTTCCTCCAATAATCCCACTATAGTATAGCGGGACAAGGTAAATGTCAAACTTTCCTAAAAACAGCGTATAGCGTTTAGCGGATAGCGTATAGTGAAAAATGCAAAACCATAGCGGATGAATTTCGTTGCTGAAGGACATTTTCTGAAGAAGCCTTATAGGAACAAAATCGTGAATAGTGAATGGTGAATAGTGAACCGCAAACAATGAAAGAACTTACCCCCTCTCCCTTCAATCCTCTCCCCCATGGGGAGAGGATTGAGGTGAGGGGAAAAAGAAAATTCCTATACTATTTAATTAACCATTCACGATTCACGAAATACGATTCACCAGCTCTATCGTGCGTGAATGTTATTGTGTTGTGTGCTTGAAGGTCTTCCACGATATACGATATACCATATACGATATACGAGTAACAGCGACGGAAGAAAATTGTCCTGAGGCATTGTCCTTCATCACATCTATACCGAAGGACATTCCTTGAAGAAGCCTTATAGACGCTACCTTAACGAGTCTTCGAGTTGAGGAAAAAGAAAGACGTGCTGTTTGAGGAACGAAGTGACGAGTTTCACGTCTTTCCCGAAACGAGAAGACGAGTAGAGATAATTCAAAGCGGATATCGAGCGACAGAGAGGAATCGTCCTGAGGAACTCTTGCTAAGATGATTCTAGATGTTATAATAGAGAAGAGGGAACTGATGGAAAATACAAAAGGATTTAGCCTGCTCGAATTGCTTATAGTGATAGCCATTATCAGTATTATTACCGCTATTGTGGTACCCAATCTAATGTCTGCTAATATCCGGGCTAAAGTCAGTGGAGTAAAAGCAGATATGGGTAGTATCGCCATTGCCCTGGAGGATTATAAGGTGGACTATGGAGAGTACCCTAAGGACTCTCGCTTGTCCAGAAGTACCTCCTATACTTCAGATATAATTGCCGAGTCTGACCAAGCTTTTAATGGAGAAGGCGGCACTGATTCTGACGATAATGATGCTATCGGATTGGGATACCTGATATATCCGAAGGCAGGCTTTGAGCCTACATATCTAAAGAGAATTGCCGGGGACCCATTCAATGACAGTGGGAAGGAAGACTGGAATGGAAGCTTGGGAGCCCATAATCACCATTACTTATATTATACCGGCAAATGGGATTCAGATACCGGAACCTCTGTTGACTGCACCAGCAGCGATGACTCTCCCCAATATTGGGCCCTGGTGAGTTGGGGACCAGATAGAGACAACGATATCAAAAGATATACTGATGCCAAAACTGCTCTCGACAAAGATACCGATTACGATTCTGATAGTGGCATAACCTCTGATGGCGACATTGTCATCATCGGACCATAATTATAGCGTATAGCGGGTAGCGTATAGCGTTTAATAAATTCAAACCAAATTTAAAATATAGTTCATGGCTTAATTTAACTAATTAAC
>CAZQMG010000151.1:0-4032 GCA_964594375.1 uncultured Clostridia bacterium
GGGAAAGCAGGAAGAGCTTTTTTCACAAAGAGAAGGGAAAATACATAAATGGTTAGGCTAATGAATGAAGAAGATATGAGGCGAGCTCTCCTGCGTCTTTCTCATCAGGTTCTGGAGAAAGGCGTAGAGGTAGCTGATCTCATTATAATAGGTATTCAGCGGCGAGGTGTACCTCTGGCAAAACGAATGAGTAAAATAATAGAAGAGCTCAAGGGGAAAAAACCTGGCACGGGTATTTTAGATATAACTCTTTATCGAGATGATCTTACTCAAATAGCCTATCAGCCTGTGGTGAGAAGTACTCATATTCCTTTTTCTATTGACAATAAAAGGGTAGTTTTAATAGACGATGTTCTCTATACAGGGAGGACAGTTAGAGCAGCCATTGATGTGTTAATAGACTTTGGCCGTCCTCAAAAAATAGAACTGGCTGTTCTCATAGACAGGGGTCATCGAGAGCTTCCTATTCGGGCAGATTATGTGGGGAAGAATGTGCCTACTTCTTCTGAGGAAATGGTAGAGGTAAAGGTTAAGGAAATAGATGGTCGAGATGAAGTGCTACTCCTCAAAAAATCAGAGGTTGATATATAGTACAGAGTGGTCTTAAGACAAGTGCGGGGAAAAATGGCATCGGCAGGGAAAAACTAGATGAATTTTAATAGGAAAGACCTTTTAGGAATAGAGAGTTTATCCAGGGAAGAAATTTTATTCATCTTAGAAACAGCCAAATCTTTTCGAGAAGTCATTGATCGACCTATAAAGAAAGTTCCTACCTTACGAGGTAAAACAGTAGTCAATCTTTTCTTTGAATCCAGCACTCGAACAAGGATGTCCTTTGAGCTGGCTGAGAAAAGGCTTAGTGCAGATATTTTGAATTTTTCTGTCTCTACCAGTAGCTCGACTAAAGGAGAGACTCTGTTAGATACTGCCAGGAATATCCTGGCTATGAAGGTAGATTGTTTTGTTCTTCGGCATTCTACTCCGGGGACTCCCCATCTTCTAGCTAAAGAGCTACCTGTCTCTATAATAAATGCTGGTGATGGAGCACACGAACATCCTACCCAGGCTCTGCTGGATCTTTATACTATTAGAGAAAAAAAAGGAAAGATAGAAGGGCTAAAAATAGTTATAGTAGGGGATATATCTCATTCGAGAGTGGCGCGTTCTAATATATGGGGTATGTGTAAGTTAGGAGCTAAGGTAAGGGTTTGCGGACCCCCTACTCTTATTCCTCCCCTGATAGAAAAAATGGGAGTAGAGGTCTTCTATTCGCTGGAAGATGCTCTGACAGGGGCAGACATAGTAATGATGCTTAGAATACAGAAAGAACGCCAGAATGAAGGATTTCTCCCTTCTAATTCCGAGTATATAGATTTTTTTTCTCTCAATGAAGAGAAATTAAACCTGGCCCAGCCAGATGTTTTAGTGATGCATCCTGGTCCAGTTAATCGAGGGGTAGAGCTGCCAGCAAGGATAGCTGATGGAGAAAAAAGTATCATTTTAGACCAAGTGACCAATGGTGTAGCAGTGAGGATGGCTGTATTATATATACTCCTTGCCAAAAAATAGGAGAAGAAGATGCCCGAGGGGCTTTTAATCAAGGGAGGTAGAGTTTTAGACCCGGCCAGCAACCTAGATGAGATATGTGATGTGTTTATAAAGGAGGGCAAGGTAAGGAAAATAGCCAGAAATATTAATTTGTCTTATTCTGAATTGATTGATGCTTCGGATAAGATAGTTATTCCTGGACTTATTGACATGCATGTTCACCTCCGGGAGCCAGGCAGGGAGGATGAGGAGACTATCGAAAGTGGAAGTCGTGCTGCAGCCCGGGGGGGATTTACCACTGTCTGTTGTATGCCTAATACCGACCCACCCATTGATGATCCTTCTTTAGTGAAGTTTATATATGAGCAGGCAAAGAACAAGGGAGCAGTAGAAATCCTTCCTATAGCTACTATTAGCAGAAGGAGAGAAGGAAAGGAATTATCACCTATGGGAAGGTTGAAAAAGGCAGGAGCCGTAGCTTTTTCCGATGATGGGAGCTGGGTGACTAATTCAGCTCTTATGAGGAGGGCCCTGGAGTATGTGAAAATGCTTAATTTACCTATTATTTCTCACTGCGAGGATGAGAGCTTATCTGCTGAGGGGGTAATGAATGAAGGATATTTTTCCACTGTTAATGGTTTAGCAGGAATTCCTAGAGAGGCTGAAGAAGTAGCTATCTTTCGTGATTTAGCCCTGGCTAAAATGACTGATTCGTCTCTTCACCTGGCGCATGTTTCCACGGCTAATTCAGTTAGGCTAATCAGGAAGGCTAAAAATATGGGAATAAAGGTTACTGCTGAAGTCACTCCTCATCATTTGGCTATTAGCGATGAAGGAGTAACAGATTTCAATACTAATACCAAGGTAAATCCGCCTTTTAGAGGTAAGGAAGATATAGAACTGTTAAAGGAATCTCTCAGAGATAACACTATTGATGTAATAGCTACTGACCATGCTCCTCACACTGTAGAGGAAAAAGAGAAAGACTATGAAGAGGCTCCTTTTGGTATCATTGGTTTAGAGACTGCTTTAAGTTTGGTGCTCAAAGAAGTGGTAGAAAAGAAGATTCTGTCTTTAATGCAGGCTATAGCCAAGTTAACCGTGAATCCGGCTCGTATTCTAGGGATTGATAGAGGAGAGATAAGGGAGGGGGTTAAGGCAAATATAACTATATTTGATCCAGGTAAAAGTTGGCTGGTCAGAGAGGAAGAGTTTCTCTCCCAGAGCAGTAATTCTCCCTTCTTAGGATGGAAGCTACCAGGGAAAGTAGAATGGACAATTATAGGAGGAAAAGTAGTTTATAGGAGTGAAAAATGAAAAAAAACGTACCGACCCGTGCCGAAGCTCTTGCTCTTCTAAAAGAGTATAACAAGACGGATAGTTTGATTAAACACGCCCTTTGTGTTGAGGGTGTCATGCGCTATATGGCCAGAAAAAAAGGCGAGGATGAAAATAAATGGGGAATCATCGGGTTAGTGCATGACCTTGACTATGAGCGCTTTCCCAGTGAGCACTGCCATAAAACAGAGGAGATACTTAGTGCACACGACTGGCCAGAGGAATATGTAAGGGCTATTATTTCACACGGTTGGGGAGTTTGTACAGATGTTGAGCCAGTTAGTGAAATGGAAAAGGCTCTTTATGCTATTGATGAGCTTACCGGTCTTATTACAGCGGTGGCGTTAGTACGTCCATCAAAGAGTGTTATGGACCTGGAAGCAAAATCAGTAAAAAAGAAGTGGAAAGATAAGAGATTCGCTGCCGGCGTAAATCGTCCTATAATTGAAAAAGGAGCCGAAATGCTCGGTGTTGAGCTAACCGAGCTCATTACGGATGTAATTATGGGTATGCGCGAGGTATCTGAAGGAAAGTGATGTTTGACACTCATGCTCATCTTGCTGATGGGCGATTCAATAAAGACCGGGCTCAAGTTATTGAAAGGGCGTTGAAGGCAAAGGTCAAGGAGATTCTCTGCGTTTGCTGCAATGCTAAGGAGCTCACTGTTTTTTCGCAGGCTCTCAGTTCCTATCCATTTATCTGGCTAGCAGCAGGAATTCACCCTCACGATGCATCAAAATACAAAGAAATAAAGAAGATGCTCATTCCCGCTTTGGGAATAAAGAGGTTCTGTGCTCTGGGAGAAATTGGTTTAGATTACCACTATATGAATTCACCTCGAGAAATTCAGAAGGAAGTTTTTAAAGCTCAGCTCAAGATTGCTCGAGAAAAAGACCTACCCGTTATTGTTCATAGCCGGGAAGCAGCGGAAGATGCCTGGAGAATCCTTAAAGATGAAGCAATTAGGCAGGCAGTTATTCATTGTTTTTCTGGAGAGAAAAAAGAGTTAGAAAGATATCTTGAGTTAGGTTTTTATGTCTCATTTGCTGGAATGATAACTTTTTCCTCTGCCTCTAGTTTACGCAATTTAATCTCGCTGGTTCCTCTGGACAGGTTGCTACTGGAAACGGACTGTCCCTATCTTGC
>CAZQMG010000152.1:0-4015 GCA_964594375.1 uncultured Clostridia bacterium
GTTAATCAAATAATATAGGAATTTCCTTTTTCCCCTCACCTCAATCCTCTCCCCATGGGGGAGAGGGAAGGAAGAGGGGGTAAGTTCTTTCCTTGTTTGCGATTCACTATACGCTATCCGCTAAGCGCTATACGCTCTCTTCTGAGGAATGTCCTTCGATGAACTATGAGCTATGAGCTATCTTGAACTTTGTTTTGAATTTTGGTTTTGAACTTGCTATGAACCATGAACAATGAACTATGAGCTATTTCATAGGGACATAGTTAGGGCTGCGTGCAAAATTATTCCCAGAAAAACGAGATAGCTAAATACATATATTCCAACGGCCAGGGAGTTATCTTTGATGCTAATAAATGGGATTTTGGGAGTTACTTTATCAAGTATGTTAAACAGCGCTATACCTACCAGAAGACTCACCAAGAAATTGATACTTATTAGTCCTAATCTCCTAAGGTTCATCAGGCTTTCCAGGAGTGAGCCTCCAATGGCCATTGGTGCTGTGCAGGTGCCATGTATTACTAAACCTATGAAAATAGTGAATCCACCTATGAAGAGTCCCACCGAGATGGGATTCTCTCCTATCTTTTTCCTTTGATGAATCTTAGGAGTCAGGGCATCCAATATCCTTATTCCCAGCCAACATAGAAAGCTACAAAAAAAGACCATTACTACTACTCTGATCATCCAGAAGATAACCAGTAAATAAAAAGAACTTGTTGAACCTATCGGCATTTTCTCCTCCCTTGATTGATGAAATTTCTCTATTATTATAGCACATCCCTTCAAGCAATCAATAAGAGTTTTTTTTCGTTCAAAGAGGAGTATTGATGTTCCTAGGCGAGTAAATTGCTTGCTTGTGGATTTTTTGCTATTATGAGAAAAAAGAGGGGAAGATAACTGGAGAAGGCTAGAAAGACTATATCTTTTGATGTGGATGGTACTCTGGTTAAGCCAGAGTTTAATGACCTCATATGGCGTGAGGTTATACCGGAGCTTTATGCCCGGAAGAATGAAATAGAAATTAAAGAAGCGAAAGGATTTATAGAGGGGGAATATGATAAAATCGGTGAATATGACTTAAGGTGGTACAGTCTTGCTTTCTGGCTCGGCTATTTTCGACTTGATGTAAGAGAAAAGGAGATATTGGGGGAATACGCTGGGAAGGTTAGTCTATACCCTGATGTCTTATCCACCCTGGAGAAACTCAGCAAGAATTATCAATTGGTCATTGCCTCTTGCATGGGCAATGATTTTATTGATATAAAATTAAGAAAAAGAAATATCAAAAAGTACTTTAAGCGAGTTTTTTCTGCTGTGTCTATCGGGTTAATAAAGAAAGAAGAGAGTTTTTATCTGGCTCTCTGCTCAAGTCTTACCATCAAACCAGGTGAGCTTATTCATATTGGTGACCATTATGAGTTTGACTATCTTGTGCCCCGAGAGATTGGTATAAGGGCGTTTTATTTAGATAGAAATAGTGGCAAGCAGAAGGTGGGCTTAGATGGGGTGAGAAGTCTGCACGATTTTACCAGGTATCTATGCGGAGGAGAAGGAAATAGTGGCTAAAGTCTATTCCATTGCTCTTTTCGGAATCGAGACATATCCAGTAGAAGTAGAGATTAGCCTGCCTAGAGGACTTTCCCGTTTTAATAGTGTTGGCTTTGCTGATGTAGCAGTAAAAGAAGCCAGGGCAGGCTCAAGAATCATCCTTCTGGGGACTCTTTAGAAAATCTAAAACTTCTTTTGAGGGCCTATTTGAAATAGAAGCTACTATCTCTCCATTATGTCTGAATGTCGTCTTTGTGTCTTCTTTAACTTCACCTATAACCGTTCCAATACCTCCAACCTCTTTAATTTCGTCCAGTACACACTGAGCATTTTCAGGTGAAACCGTAAATGAGTACCTGGCTTGAGTTTCATTGAGAATTAGTTCAGCCGGATTAAGTTGTTTCCCTTGTTTTTTAGGAACCTTTGAGAGTTCAATTTCAGCTCCCAATCCACCTGTTTTAGCTGCTTCACATACAGCAGCTCCTATGCCTGCAGCTCCCAGGTCGGAAAGGGAGTGCATAAGACCTGTTCGTATAGCAGCCAGTGCAGTTTCCATACTCGTTCTTTCTTCTCTAAATAATGGTTTTGCTGGTTTCATTTCCTTTGCCAATCCTGCTCGGAATATTGTGTCATTACCATCATCATCGGTTTCTCCGATAAGGATAATGCTATCCCCAGGGTTCTTGAATGGTTTTGTTAGAGGTTTATCGGTAACAAGGTTTCCTACCACTGCCACCACTACCGCTGGCACTACACCATCAAGCGAGGTAGAAAGGCCACCACCCAAGAGGATAACACCCATGAGCTCGCATACGTCTCTCACCCCTTTGGTAATTAGATTTAATCTTGCCTGATTTGTCATCCATTGACACTTTCCGCATCTGCATTCACCTTTAAATCCACAAGGGCCGACCAGGACCTTTTTATCCAAAGGTCCCAGGCCCACGAAATCCTCCAGGAATAAAGGTCTGGCCCCCATAGCAACAACATCTCGTATTGCACCGCCACCACCGGTAAAGGCTGAGCCCCAGGGATCAACCACACAGGGAGAACAGTGACTTTCCATTTTGCCTACTAATCTAGTATCCGTTCCAGGAATTTCTATAACTCCAGCATCATCCCCCGGACCAATCAACAATATGTCTGGATAAAACTCTTTTCGTATTTTTTGGTTTAGTTTATCGATCTCCCCAAAATCAATCACATTGTCGATATTATGATGCAAATGCACAAAGAGTGCATACATCAATGCTCTTTCTATTACATTCAGTTCTCTCATTTTTTTCCCCTTATTTTCCCTGCTCTTTCCTGGTAAAAAATTTAACTACTCTCCAGGAGGAGATAGGATTATGTTTTCAGGTTCGAAAATAACCTGCCTCTTACCTTCTTCTACTTGACCAATTTCAACCAGTTCATACCCTGCTTGTTGCCCTATTTGAATGGTTCGTTCCACCTCGTAATCTGGCACAAAGATATAATACCCTATTCCCCAGTTGAAGGTTGTGAGACAATCCTCCAAGCTCACACCGAGTTCTCTCATGAACCGGAAAAGCGGTGGCACCTCCACCCAGGTATGAATACGGTAAGTCAGTGGTCTCTTGTCAAAAGCGACTTTACTCACTCCGCTTCCAGTACCCGGCAAAAAAGTATGGATATGTACTTCTGCTTCCAGTAAAGCCTTTACCAAAGCTACATATGAACGAGTAGGAATAAGAGCTTCATCTCCTAGCGTATTACCATTTGGTAACTTGGTGAGGAATCTTTCTGGTAGCGCTAAAGCACGTTTAATCACAAGAGAAATTCCGTTTGCGTGCAATCCCGATGATGTTACACCGATGATGCGGTCTCCTACTTGTAGCTTTTGCCCAGTAATAAGACGGCTACTGGGAGCGATAATGCCAGTGACACAACCACTCAAAGAAGGAGCATTTTTGATAGGTGGTTCGGCTTTGATGAGATAACGAAGCGATGGTGATTCACCTGCTGGTAAAGCCATACCGACCATCTTGCATACTGTATGAAATCCTTTGGCCAAATCCCTGGCTCTCTTTTCGTCCTGGAACCATTCACTATCGCCGGCTGCTACCTCATCAGTATAAACTACTGGCATTGCTCCTTGGGCAATTACATCATTTACGGACATCAGTACAGTGTCGATGCCAATACTTTCGTAATAAGTTTTCCTCGTACCGGCAAACTGATACATCCATTCGGCAATCCAATTCTTGTTACCCAGACCCTCTTGGGTGTTACACCATAAATGGGCTAAACCACCCCGGTACTCAAACACAGCACCGTGAGCATGCAAAACATCACTCACAATAAAGACCATATGCCGATTAGGGAATGATAGCGTCTGTTTTCCCACTTCCACCATTACTTGCTTGAATGGCTCAATTTTAGTGTAATCAACTCCCGCATTAGCATATTCACCTTTTTCCTTCACATCTTACCTCTCTTTTCTTGT
>CAZQMG010000153.1:0-3934 GCA_964594375.1 uncultured Clostridia bacterium
AAAGAGACAAAAAAGTTCTGGTACCAGATTGAGACAGTGAAAAAAACTCTTAGAGACTTTCGGGGAAGAGTTCTTCTCTGTGATGAAGTGGGACTGGGAAAAACCATAGAAGCGGGGATGATACTTAAGGAATATCTTATTCGGGGATTGGTAAAGAAGGTGCTGGTTTTAGTTCCTCCCTCTCTTGTTATCCAATGGAAAGACGAGATGACCTCAAAGTTTAACATCAAATTTGTTACTACAGATGGTAAATATTGTCAGGAAGAGAAAGAGAAGTTCTGGAAGAAAAATGACCTGGTCATTGCTTCCTTAAATATGGCCAAATCAAGAGGAAACTTCCAGATTATCACCAGAATAGACTATGATATGGTAATTGTAGATGAGGCACATCATCTTAAAAATAGAAATACTCTCAACTGGAAGTTTGTTAACTCCCTTAAGAAAAAGTTCATTCTTCTTCTTACCGCCACTCCTGTGCATAATAATTTGATGGAATTATATAACCTTATTACTCTCCTTAAACCCGGCCAACTCAAAACACCTTCTTCTTTCAGGCGATCCTTCGTCTTGAGGGGGGATTCCAGAATCCCTATCAACAGAGAAAAACTGCGAGAACTTTTGAGTGAGGTAATGATAAGAAATACCAGAAGCCTTGCCAATATCAACCTTCCTAAAAGGTATGCTACCACCATGAAGATAAGGCTGGATGAAGATGAAAGGGTATTTTATGAAACTTTGAGTAATTTTGTAAAAGAAAGTTATCTATCTCATAGATTGGATAAGTTCAGCGCTACTCTTCTTCAGATGGAGGCAGGTTCAAGCCCTTTTGCGGTGAGATCAACTCTTTTTAAAATAAGAGAAAGAAAAGAGAGTTCTTTTCAAGCTATAGACGAAATTGAAGAAATTCTCCATTCATTTGAGATTCAAAATTGTCAAAAAGCTGAGAAATTAATGGAGATCCTTTCTAAAGGTAGCGAAAAGATAATAGTTTTTACCAATTACCTGGAAACTCAGAAGTTTTTGGCAGACAAACTCAATCAGGCGGGAATAGAATATTCTCTTTTTAATGGCCGTCTATCCATCAGGGAAAAAGAGGCTAGTATAGACTCATTCCAAAAAAAAGCGAGGGTTCTCGTCTCTACTGAAATAGGAGGAGAGGGAAAGAATCTTCACTTCTGCAATACTATGGTTAACTATGACCTCCCCTGGAATCCCATGCGAATAGAGCAAAGGATTGGTAGACTTCACCGAATAGGTCAAACCAGGGATGTATTCATCTTTAATTTATGTAGCGAGGAGACGGTAGAAGATTATATCCTTGATATTCTTGACAAAAAGATCAATATGTTCGAGCTTGTTTTGGGAGAGATGGAGATGATTCTTGGCAACTTAGATGATTCCAGAGACTTCTCAGGAATCGTTATGGATATATGGACTAAGGCTCAAGATAAAGAGGGGAGAAGAGAAGAGTTCGAAAAATTGGGAGAGGGATTGCTCCAGGCTAAGAAGAGATATCTTCAAATAAAGAGTTATGATGAGGAGATACTTCAACACGACTATGAATTATGAGAGTTTGAAAGATTTTGTCAGGGAAATTGTTGAGATTAAGGGGGGAATAGCTGAGGAAAAAGAAAAGGGAGTATTAGAGCTTCTTCTTCCCGAAAATGTAGGTAAAGAACTATTCGGCAAAGAATACGAAAGGCTTTCTTTCTTGCCTGATCAAAGGCAAACTAAGTTTGTAACCTACGGCTCTCCCTTGTTAGATAAAATTATATCTCTTAGCGAGAATCTGGGAAAAACGGCAAGAATTGCCGCAGAGGATATCCATCCCAGGAAGAAGAACCTAGCCCATCTCATCGAGGATAACTTTGACTTTCCTAATAGCAGAAAATTCGGCTCTTCCATCGATAATGAGGTAATCTGTTCTTATCTATTAGTTAATTTCAAAGTCAGCATTATCTCTGACGAAAGAAAAGAAGAGATTGTAACCGCTATTGTGGATGAACGCACTTTAAGGATAGGAAGAGAAATAATCAACCCAATCCGAAAGTTGCGTTGCAAAGAAGAAGAATCGCCAGAGACTGTAAAAAGATACCCCATAGAGAGGGTATATGAGAGGGCAAAAAAAGCAGCCGTAAGGAGCCTTGACCGGAGTTTAAAGGAGGTAGAGGAGACTAGTTTGAGAAGACTGCAAAGGGATACAACCAGGCTCTGGAATTATTATAAAGATTTAAAAGAGGAGCTAAAAAAGAGGATGATGAAGGATCTCTCTGGCGAGAAAAAAGAAGAACTTTCCTCTAAAATGAAAGCAATAGAGATGGAATTTGAAAGAAAGAGAGAAGATTTAATAGACAAATATAGTCTCAAGGTGATTTTAGAGCCCATGAATGCCTGTCGGATCTATCTACCAAAAATAGTCGCTCACTATGAAGTGCAAAGGAAAACTTCTAAAAAGGAGTTAGAGTTTTTCTGGAATCCTTTAACAGGGGAGATTGAACCTCTGGTCTGTGAAGCCTGCTTGGAGGATACCTATGCCATATACCTATGTAACAAACTTCACCTAACTTGTCCCAGTTGTTACTTCAGGTGTCAAGGCTGCGACAAGAAGATATGTAAGAAATGCTTTCCAGAAAAGTGCCCCACCTGTGGAAGAAGATATTAGAAGTACAGAAGAGTCTATTCATTTTTTAGGGGTCTGCTTAACAAATTCCTGCCTTGTGCTATATTCATAATGCGATATCACTTAAAATCAAGATGGGTTGCGTGACTAAAATTGAAAGGGGGATGGAGATGACTCAGCTGCGCATAAAATTAAAACAGGAGTGTAAGTATGCTTTAGTTTCATTGGGAGAAGTTATGGTCAGGTTGAACCCCGATGAGGGAAGGGTAAGAACAGCGAGAACTCTTACTGTTTCAGAAGGCGGAGGAGAATATAACGCAGCCAGAGCTCTTAAGAAGGTATTTGGACTGAATACGGCTGCAGTAACAGCACTCCCGGATTGTGAGGCAGGGCATCTGTGTGAGGACCTAATGATGCAAGGTGGGGTTGATTTAAGTCATTTAGTCTGGCTTCCTTTTGATGGAGTGGGGAGAAAGACTCGCCTGGGATTAAATTGGACGGAGAAGGGCTATGGGGTAAGGAGTGCTAAGACAGAATATGACCGAGGTCACACAGCAGCTTCCCAGTTGAAAAGAGGAGATATTGACTGGGGTAAAATATTCAAAGAAGAAGGAGCGCAGTGGTTTCATACAGGCGGTATTTATGCTGCTCTTTCTCAGACAACGCCCGAAGTGATTATTGAAGCTATGCAGGCTGCTCAAGAAGCAGGCACTATAGTCTCCTATGACCTCAATTATCGAGCTTCCCTCTGGAAAGCTATAGGAGGACAGAAAAAGGCACAAGAAGTTAATCAGAGGATTGCTCCTTTGGTTGATGTAATG
This sequence comes from uncultured Clostridia bacterium, assembly GCA_964594375.1. Classification (GTDB taxonomy): domain Bacteria; phylum Aerophobota; class Aerophobia; order Aerophobales; family AE-B3A; genus AE-B3A. The sequence continues at coordinate 3,442 of CAZQMG010000153.1, forward strand.
ATGGGCAATGAAGAGGATTTTTCTGCCGCATTGGGCTTTAGAGTAAAGGGAGTAGAAATCAGTAAGAAGATGGATATTACTCAAATAGAAGGTTTCCGGGGAATGGCGGAGGAGGCAGCTGAAAAGTATCCTAATTTCAAAGCGATAGTAACTTCCTTAAGGAATGCAAAGACCGCCTTGATAAATGATTGGGGAGGCATTGTCTATATAGAGGGAAAGTTTTATCAGGCAACTCCCAGAAGAGATTTGGAAGTTTATGATAGGGTGGGTATGGGAGATAGTTTTGCCTCAGGGTTCATCTATGCTGTTTTAAATGGCAAAGACCCTCAAGAAGCCGTTGAATTTGCTGCTGCCCATGGTGCTCTGGCCGGAACTACCCCTGGTGACACCAGTATGGCAACATTAGCTGAAGTGACAAAAGAGATAGAACGAGCTCAGAAAGGGGGAGTAGCCAGAGCCGCTCGCTGAACTTATGCCAGTTCATAGTTCATTG
>CAZQMG010000154.1:0-3907 GCA_964594375.1 uncultured Clostridia bacterium
GGGGTTTATTGATGCAAGTAAAAGCAATAGCGAAATACATACGAGTATCTCCCGCAAAAGTGAGGAGAGTTACTAATCTTATTCAGAATAAACAAGCAGAAGAAGCCATGATAATTTTGGATTTTGTCCATTCTGACAATGCTCGAAGAATAAAGAAAGTTTTGAAATCAGCTATGTCCAATGCCCAAAATAATTTTGAGCTAGATTCAAAAACTCTCTATGTTAAAAAAGCTCTTGTAGACAAGGGGCCTACTTTCAAGAGAATGAAACCCAGAGCAAGAGGTAGAGCTGATTCAATAAAAAAGAGAACTTCGCATATCACCATAGTCCTTGAGGGATAAGAATTTATATATGTAACAAAGAACATCCCTAGTGAATGGTGAGTGGTTAATTGGTGAGTGGTGAGTGGCGTCCTCCCCTATGGGGGAGGGATGGGGTGAGGGGAATTAACCATTTAACCAATTAACAAATTAACTAACAGAACTATGAACAAGTTTTAAATTTTGAATTATGGTTTTTCGCTTTTCGCTTTGAGCTTTTAGTTTAATAGGGAGGGGGTTAGGCAGTTGGGACAAAAGGTTAATCCGAGAGGGTTTAGGTTAGGCATAACTGAAAAGTGGAGGAGTCGGTGGTATGAAGAAAAGGATTATTCCCATCATCTCCATGAGGATTTTAGAATTCGCCAATTTCTCGAGGAAAAATTTAGGAGAGCGGGCGTCTCGAAAATCGTAATAGAAAGAGCTATGAACAAAATACGAATAAATGTTTTTGCTGGTCGTCCTGGCATTGCCATAGGAAAAAAAGGAGATACAATTGGGAGAGTTAAAAAGGATCTGGGAAAATTAACAGGAGATGCTAATGTTTTTTTGAATGTGCAAGAAATAACTCAGCCAGATCTAGATGCCAAACTAGTAGCGGACAAAATAGCCTTTCAGTTACAGAGAAAGACGGGGACAAAGAGAGTTGTAAGAGAAGCTATTACGCGCGTGATGGCAGCAGGTGCAGAGGGAGTCAGAATTACTTGCAAAGGCAGAATTGCTGGAGCAGAAATTGCCAGGAAGGAATGGATGAAAGAAGGAAGAATTCCTTTGCACACTTTAAGGGCTAAAATTGATTACGGATGTGCTACTTCTCACACAAGCTATGGATGTATTGGAATAAAAGTTTGGATATTCACGGGAGAAGTTTTACCTAGTTTGCCCGAGGAGAAATTTAATAATGAGACTTCAGCCAAAAAGAGTAAAATACAGAAAAGTTCAGAAGGGTAAGTTAAGAGGTAGGGCCCTACGTGGAACAAAGTTGAACTTCGGAGAATACGGTTTAATAGCCCAAGAAACCAAGTGGGTCACTGCTCGCCAGATAGAGGCAACTAGAATTACCATAGTTCGCTCTGTAGGACATGAAGGACGTCTTTGGATCAGGATTTTTCCTGATAAGCCAATTACCAAGAAGCCCTTGGAGACTCGTATGGGCAAAGGTAAAGGAGAACCTGACCATTGGGTAGCACCGATTAAGGCAGGAAGGGTTTTGTTTGAGTTAGGAGGAATAGGAAAGGGAAGAGCAGAGGCGGCCTTCCGATTGGCTTCCCGTAAACTTCCTCTGAAAACCAAAATTATTTCCTCTGAATTATGGAGATAGTTATGAAAATAGAAGAGTTAAGGGATTTATCCAGAGAGGAACTTCAGGAGCATCTTAAAAGTGCTCAAGGTAAATTGTTTAATTTGAAGATAGGGGCAGCTCAGGGAAGGGAAGCAAATTCTTCTAATATTAAAGAAGCAAAAATAACAATATCTAGAATAAAGACTCTCCTACGCAAAAGGGAATTAAAGAAGGGAGGAAAGTTTGAGCAATAGAGCAAAAGAGAGGACGGGGAAAGTGGTAAGTGATAAAATGGATAAGACAGTAGTAGTGCTTATCAAACGTGAATTTGCTCATCCTATGTATAAGAAAAAAATAGTAAGAAGCAAAAGAGTAAAGGTTCATGATGAGCTTGATAAATGTCGTAAAGGTGACATAATAAGAATAAGAGAGAGTAGACCCTTAAGTAAGGGAAAATGCTGGCGAGTAACTAAGATTTTAAGATCAGAAGAAAAAGAAAACGCATAGCCCTGGATGCTATAGGCTGGCTTTTTGGTAAAAAAGAGGAAATAGGATGATTCAACGTGAAACTGAGCTTGTGGTGGCAGATAACACAGGAGCAAAGAAAATAAGATGCATAGGAGTACCAGGAGGGTCAGCACGTCGTTATGCGCGATTGGGCGATGTGATAGTAGCTTCAGTAAAGAAGACTGTTCCTAACAGCGAAATAAAAAAAGGTGAAGTAGTCAAAGCAGTAGTGGTAAGGACTAGAAAATCTTTACGAAGAAAAGATGGCTCGTATATAAGTTTTGATGAGAATGCAGGAGTACTAATCGATGCTGCTGGAAATCCAAGAGGGACAAGGATTTTCGGTCCAGTGACCCGGGAATTAAGAGAGAAAAATTTTATGAAAATAATCTCTCTGGCACCGGAAGTAGTTTAAAAGCCGTCGCTAGTTGCTAGTTGCTCGTATCTAGTATAGCGTAAAGCTAAAAATTAAAAGCCATAATTCAAAAGTCAAAACTTGTTCATAGTTCATTGTCCGTTGATTAAGACCTTTCTCTTTATTCGTTCTTTTGTACCGATGAACTATGAATTCATAACAATAGACTAATTTGCTATGGTTTTGCACTTTTGGCTTTACGTTCTACGCTCTCTTCTTTTCAAGCGACGAGCAACTAGCAACTAGCAACGAGAATTAAGAGGTGAAGTGGTGCTTAAAATAAAGACAGGTGATGAAGTAGTAGTTATTTCTGGTAAAGACAAAGGAAGACAGGGTAAGGTGATTTCTATAGTTCCCCGAAAGAATAAATTAAGGATAGAGCATATTAATATTACCAAGAAGCATATCAGACCTACTCGGAAAGGGCAGCAAAGTGGAATAGTGGAAAGGGAAGCCCTTCTCTCTATTGGTAAAGTAATGCTAATATGTTCACGTTGTGGAAAGAAGAGTAGGGTAGGAATAAAACTTCTAAAGCAGAGAACGGATGAAGGGGGAAAGCTGAGGTTTTGTAAAAAATGTGGAGAGGTAATTGATTAGAAAGGAAAAGAGCATTGGCTAGACTTAAGGAAATTTATGAAAAAAAAATTATTCCCTCAATGGTAAAAAAGTTTGGTTATAAGAATTCTATGATGGTTCCTCGAGTTAAGAAGGTCTGTCTTAATATGGGGGTAAGTAGTGCTAAAAATGATTCTAAGTCATTGGAATCAGCTAGGAAAAGCCTGGCTTTAATTAGTGGCCAGCAACCTGTAGTCACCAGGGCAAAAAGGTCTATTGCTGGTTTTAATCTAAGGCAAGATACTCCTATAGGTTGTAAGGTTACTATGCGGGGAGATAGAATGTATGAATTCCTGGATAGACTATTTAATCTAGCTATTCCCAGGATTAAGGACTTTCAAGGAATATCTCTTGACCAATTTGATAGTAGGGGTAATTTTACTCTGGGTTTAACAGAACAGTTAGTCTTTCCGGAGATCTCTTATGATGAAATAGAAGTAATTCATGGTTTATCTGTGGCTATAGTTACCACAGCTGTAAATGATGAGGAAGCCAGAGAATTACTTGCCTCCTTGGGGCTACCCTTTCAGAATCGTGACTAGTTGCTCGTCGCTCGTCGCTCGAAAGAAAGAGAAAGAGGAAAAAGATGGCGAAGAAAGCTTTAATAGAAAAGAGTAAGAGGAAACTAAAATTTGATGTTCGTGCTCGTAACAGATGTCAAATTTGTGGACGGCCCAGAGGATATATCAGAAAATTTGCTTTATGTAGAATTTGTTTTCGAGAACTAGTTCATGAGGGAGTAGTGCCTGGGGTAAAAAAAGCCAGCTGGTA
>CAZQMG010000155.1:0-3872 GCA_964594375.1 uncultured Clostridia bacterium
CCTTTTATTATCTCTACTCAGCTTCTCGTTTCGGGAAAGATATAAAAGACTTTGAGGGGGGAAACATCCCCTCTCAACGGCCTTCGGCCTGCTCCCCCCAAATTCAAAAAGAGGCAGAGCATCGTCGCCTTGCTCCTCAAACAGTATATTTTTCTTTTTCCTCAACTCGAAGCTTCGTTAAGGTTGCTCCTATAAGGCTTCTTCAGAAAATGTCCTTCGGCAGAGATGTGATGGGGGAAATGCCTCAGGACAATCTCGTATGTCGTATATCGTATATGGTATATCGTAAGAAAAAATCTTAAAATCCACAAAGAAATACTATTTACGCACTCTTCGTTTTCGATATACTATATACCATATCCTATATACGGTTTTTGTATTGCGCAATACGCATCACGCACGATGCAATACTACTCATTCACGTTTTTCCCAGGGCTCTGCTGGACGAAAGTCCAAAAAACTGTTAGAATTCATAGTGGTTGAAGTAAGGAACTATTAGAGTGGAAAGTTCACTTGGGGTGAGGTATCCAGCGAGATTATTTAAAAGACTTAGTTGTCTAGTTTTATACAAAAAGTAGCATTTTCTGTTTTAGGGCAGGGGCTTAAGGCTCTTCTATGCAATTGTTTTGGCGTATAAAAAAATAAGAGAAAAAGGAAAGATGAAGAAAATGAAGAAAATTGCTCTTTTAACCAGCGGAGGGGATTGTCCTGGGCTGAATGCTTGTATTCGTGCTGTAGTGAGAAAGTCTGTTCATGAAGGATTGGAAGTGGTGGGTATACGGAGAGGATTTGCTGGTCTAATGGAGAGAGATGCTATAGAGCTGGGAGTCTCTTCAGTAAGTGGAATTATCCATCAGGGAGGTACTATATTAAGGACAGCCAGAAGTGAGCTTTTTAAAACCAAGAGAGGACAGAAAAAGGCTTTTGACAATATTAAAGAACTAGATATTCAAGGATTAATAGTGATAGGGGGAGACGGGTCCTTTCATGGGGCGTATTACTTGAATAAAGATTGGGATATTCCTACCATTGGTGTTCCAGCTACCATTGATAATGATATTGCCGGGAGTGATTTCAACATTGGATTTGCTACCGCTGTTAATACGGCCCTAGAAAGTATCGACAAAATAAGGGATACGGCGACCTCCCATGATAGGCTCTTTATCATAGAAGTAATGGGGAGAACATCTGGCTTTATTGCTCTTTGGGCGGGACTAGCTGGAGGGGTAGAGGATATCCTTATTCCCGAACTGAAGACTGATTTGGATGAAGTCTGTCGAAAATTAGAAGAGGGACGTCGGCGGGGAAAGACCAGTAGTATTATTGTGGTAGCAGAGGGAGATGAGGCTGGTAATGCTTTTGAAATAGGAGGAAAAATCAAAGAGAAGATAGGCTATGAAATTCGAGTGGTTGTTCTTGGCCATCTTCAAAGAGGTGGCTCTCCAGTGGCTTTGGATAGAATTATAGCTACTAGATTAGGTTCGGCAGCAGTGGACTCTTTGCTAAAAGGAGAACGAGGGAAGATGGTGGGACTGGTTTCCAGTCAGATTAAGACATTTCCCATGGAATATGCCTGGAAGACAAAAAAGGAGATTGACCTTAATCTTTACACTCTGTCACAGATTCTGGCAGGGTAAAACTAGCGTATAGTGAAAACAAAAAGCAAAAAAGGAGTATCTATTCAGCCGTAGTACATTTATTTGTCATTGCGAAGAGCGACAGCGACGAAGCAATCTCGGTTTTGTTGCTCGGAATAAACTCCACAACCCCTGGATTGCCACGCTCCTTCGGAGCCCGCAATGACGTATTTCGTTGAGTATTTACGAAATAAGGCTGAATAGTAACAAAATAAACACTACAGCTATAGCTACTCTTCGCTAAATACTGACTCGCTAAAAGTCAGATTTATCCTATACGCTATCCGCTAAACGCTATACGCTAATATAAGATGAAAGTGAATTTAATATCTTTGGGATGTCCAAAAAATCTGGTAGATAGTGAGGTTATTCTGGGAAAATTGGGAGAGGTGGGATATGCTCTCACTCCTTCAGCAGAAGATGCAGATATAGTTATCATCAATACCTGTTCTTTTATTGACAAAGCAAGAACAGAGAGTTATCAGGTAATTTCCCGAATTATTTCTCAGAAGAAATCTTCTCAAAAGCTTATCGTCTGTGGTTGTCTTCCTCAACTGGAAGGACGTAAGCTATTTTTCAAATTTCCTCAGATAGATGTCTTACTGGGGAGTGCTGATTTTTATAGAATTGATAAAGTAATAAGCGAGCTTGGCAAGGGTAGAAGCCATCTATTTTCAGTAAATGAGCCATCTTTCATTTATAACTCAAGCTTTGCCAGGTTTTTGAGTACCCCTCCTTCTTATGCCTATCTCAAAATCGCTGAAGGTTGTTCCAATCACTGTTCTTATTGTCTCATTCCTCAACTGCGGGGAAAATATCGCAGTAGAGAGCCCCAAGATGTTATTAAAGAGGCGAGGGTTTTAGTTGATTGGGGAGTAAAAGAGCTGATTCTTATAGCTCAGGATACCACCTTTTATGGTTGGGATTTAGATAAAAAGTCATCTCTTATATATCTATTGGAACAATTGGAAAAAATAGACAAATTGGAGTGGATTCGTCTTCTCTATACTCATCCTTCCCACTTTACCTCTTCGCTTACCAGGGTAATGGCCAATTCAGAGAAAATATGTCCTTATATTGACCTTCCTCTCCAGCATACACATAATAAGATTCTTGCTAAGATGAAACGTCCTGAATTTCAAGTAGCAGAGAAATTGATTGATAAATTAAGAAATAATATTCCAGGCCTTACTTTACGTACTACTTTTATGGTAGGATTTCCCGGTGAGGGAAAAGAGCATTTTAATAAACTCCTCAAAGATGTGGAAAGGCTAAAATTTGAGTGGTTAGGAGTGTTCACTTACTCTCCTGAACAAGGCACTCCTGCCTATTTTCTTCCCAACAAGGTGCCTACCAAAATTAAGGAGAGGAGATATCGGGAGCTTATGCAGCTTCAGCAGCCTATAACCCATAAGTTTAATGAGAAGAGAGTAGGTAGTATTTATTCCATCCTGGTGGACAAAAAAAATGAAGGGCATACTCAGTTTCAAACCCCGGAAATCGATGGTAAAGTCTTCTTTAGTAGGGAACATAAACCTGGTCAGTATTTCCGAGGAAGAATATCCCTGGTCAAGAATTGCTATGACCTCTTAGTTGAGTGATTTTGCACCAGAAAGAACAGAAATTATTTCTAGTAGAGCTCTACTGTTACACTGGAAATACCTACATCTAGTTCAAGGTCCAGGCGAGTCTCCGCAATTGAGTAATCTCTACTGGTATATACGTCTCCCTGCTTTACTAATCCCAACTTGTTGAAGTTGTTGCTGGTCAATGCTGTGTTAGCTTCGATTCTTATTCCTATTGAGCGAGGGATAAAGAGTTTTATCCGGGAAACCCCGGCCTTAATTTTAGCCTGGATAGAGCTAAGAGAACCGAACTTTATTTCATTTTTGCTTGCGCCTGCCTCTAGTTCCAGGTAGGTCACTCTTAAAGAAGAGATGTCCAGATAATTACTACTTGCTCCTGTCTCGATTTTCAAAGTCATAGGGATTCTATTATTCAATCTCAAATTCCAGGAATGCTCTTTTCCCAATTGGCTGAAGTGAAATCTACCTCTTTCACCTTCTTCGGTCAGTTCCAAGAATCCCTTCTCACCTACAACTTTGTATCTCATTTTTGGCCTTAACCAGGAGGGAGTGGTAAAGTCACCCTCAAGTAGATAATCCGAACTTCCCTCCAGCCTCAGTATCCCTGCCCCAAAACTGATTTCAATATCAGCCTGCTTAAGCTCGGGTG
>CAZQMG010000156.1:0-3831 GCA_964594375.1 uncultured Clostridia bacterium
CACACACCACAGGTTAAGTCCATTCTTCAGGGTAGAGTCCTCTCGTATCCGTCCTACCAGCACCAGGTCTTGATACTCGGGCTTACCGATATCTAAAGGAACAGGATAAATGCGTTCCAGAGGATCATGACGAGGGTTATCCTTATTCAGCTCATCCATTACTAAGATGCCGGGGGCAGCAGAAAGAACCTCCTGCGCCTGGCTTGCACTGAGCTCATTTTCAGTTTCAATATTTATACTTTCTCCATGTCCTACTAGCACTGGCACTCGTACCGCAGTAGGACTGATGTTGATGTTCTCATCACCCATAATCTTCTGGGTCTCTAAGACCAACTTCATCTCTTCTTTGGTATAACCATCCGGAGTGAATTTATCAATATGGGGAAGGCAATTGAAGGCTATGGAATTGGAAAATACAGTTGGATCAAAAGAGACCTTATTTAGAGATTTGAGGGCCTGAGGTATTTGGTTGAGGAGCTCTTCATATGCTCTTACCCCCCATCCAGATACACTCTGATAAGTGGAAACGACTACTCGCCGTATCCTGACGGCTTTATGTAATGGATGAAGAACCATCACCAGCTGGATAGTAGAACAGTTAGGACTGGCAATAAAGCGACTTTTAGATGTGACGGCCTCTGGATTCACCTCTGGTACTATTAAAGGAATAGTAGGATCCAGACGAAAGTCAGAGCTATTGTCTATACAAACAGCGCCTGCTTTTCCTGCTTTCTCTCTCCATTGGACACTGGCTCCCCTGGCTCCTTCTTTGCCAGCGAAAAATACAATATCTCTACCCTTAAAGCAGCTCTCATTTGTCTTTTTGACATAGAATTCTTCACCATCAAACATTTCTGTGCGCTCTCTGGTAGCACAAACTATGGGAGGCCATTCCATAGGAAAACCTCGTTGCCGCAAAATAGAGATGATTTGCTCTCCCACCATACCTACCCCTACGACTGTCGCTTTTAACGCCATACTCCACTCCTTCAATAATTAGGAAAACACTTCCTCTAAGTTGACTTCAAGTCTCTCTATTGTACTAACCTGTAAAATATCATGTTTCAAAAATACTCCTCTGAGCTTATAATTTCCTCCCTCTAAGAGATATACCTCAACTCTCTCATCCTCAGGATAAACTATCCAATATTCCCTGACTCCAAAGCGCTCATAAAGATTTTTCTTTAATTTAATATCTATCTTACTGGTTGAGAATGAGACTATCTCTATAACCCAATCAGGTGCACCAAAGATCCCCTTCTCTTTTACTATGGCCAACCTATTTCTGGCAATAAAAACTATATCCGGCTGAACTATATCTACCGAGCTAAAAACCACATCTATGGGAGCGTAGTATACCACACCTAAATTATGGCTTTTCACAAAGCTCCAGATAATAAACTCCAGATTTCTGGAAACATTCTGATGTCGCGTTGAGGGTGCAGGAACCATAAGTAGTTTACCTCCTATCACCTGATAAATTTTTTGGTCATTTGGAAGTTCTCGGTAGTCCTCATAGGTCCATACTTCCTGACCTACATTAATGGAAGAAAGTTTCATTTTCCCCATCTCCTCGTCTTTAACGCTTATTTTATAAGAAGTTAATCGGGACACAGATTTCCGCACATCTATGTCCAAAAAGAAATTTCTGTACTATTAAATTAATATTATAGCATTTTTATTATAGGCTATGAATTAGATAAGTCAATTTGACCTGGCTTTAGATGTTTCATTAGAAGCGTCTTCTTTCAAAAAAGATTTTATTCTCTCTGAACCAAAGGAAAGAAGAAAATTCCTCGCTTCTTTAAAACTTGGGCAGCCTGCTCTCCCACCCAATTTCTTACATTTAATGGCAGCGACTGCACTGGCAAATTCACTCGTTACTTCTATTGGCCAGCCTTCAAGAAGTCCATAAATAAAACCGCCATGAAAGACATCTCCACAGCCGGTAGTGTCTATTATGGGGACATTAAAGGCGGGCTGGAAAAATCTTTTTTCTTTCGTCCTTGTCAAAGAACCTCTCTTTCCTTGAGTAACAACTACTACTCGGGAACCTTCTTTGAGAAAGAATTGGGTAGCTTTCTCTACATCGCCAGTCCCACTAAAAGTGAGAGCGAATTCCTCTGGCACAATGAGATAATCAATCAATTTTATCAGAGAAAGGAGTTCTTTCTTTTCAGGGGTTTCTGCATCGAGCACCGTTTTGATTCCTTTCTCTTTAGCCCATCTAGCAGCCAGGAGCGCTGCTGGCAGGTCGTACTCATCCAAGTGAAGAATGCGACAAGAAGTGATAAAATCTCTTGCTAGTTCTTCCTTTTTAAGTCTGGAAACCATCTGATCTGTCCAGCAAATAGTGCGGCTACCTTTTTTTTCATCCACCACAATAAAAGCAAAATAGGGACCAGCTTTCTCTTCTTTAATTATACCACTGATATCAACTCCTTCCTGGATAAACTCATCAATGGCAAAACGGGAAAATTCATTATCTCCCAATTTTCCCACAAAACTCACCTTCGCTCCTAGCCTGGCCAATGTCACTAAAGCAGTAGCTACCGGCCCTCCTCCTTGCTGGATGAACCTTACCATCTTATTCTTGCTATCAGGCTTGGGAAAAGAAGGAACTATACCTAATAAATCAACCGCACAACTTCCCAGTCCAATCACATCAAATCTCACAGCATTCCTCGCTTACATCCTTCTGCTGGAGCCACAAACCCTTATTCCCTCTTTCATATTCCCCACTTTGCTCCTTCATCCAGCATAATGAGATAATTTTCTATTGGCACGTAATTAGTAATAGAATTTCCAGAACCTAAAGCATAGCCTCCCCCAGGCATACATTTATCTAAGACATCCCTTACATATTGACGAAGTTCCCTTTCTTTTAATTGACAAAGCTTATTCACATCCACTCCACCTAATACGCTAACTCTATCCCCATACTTTCTCTTAAATTCTAAAACTGGCATTATGGCATCTTCAAAGGAGTGTTTAGCATCTATTCGGACATCCTCAATTAAATCTTCCATTATTGAATCACAGTAGCCGCAGTTATGGAGGATATATAAAAGTCCATTGTCATGAGCAAGCTGAGCAAATCTTTTATGCCAGGGTAAAATATACTTTCTCAATGCATCGGGGGGAAAAAGTGTGGCTGTCTTAAATCCCATATCATCTCCTTGAAAAAAGCCAACTAAATTATCCAGACCAATTATCTTCTTATATGCTCCATAGATTAACTCTCCTACTCTGTCGGCAGCCGCCTGAACTAAATCCGGCTTATCATAGAGAAGATAGCTGAGCGTCTCAAGTCCAAATAGTTCATTGAAAAGGACCTCAAAAACCCCAGGAGAAAAGGAGGCAAAGATTCCCATTCCTTGAGGTAGATTCTTAGAGGTGAATTCAAAAGGCCAGAGGTCTAGTTTATCAAGAGAAGGCCAGTTATAACTTTCAAAATCCTGCCAAGAGGTTATTATCCCTTTTCCTTCTTCAACCCACTGCCTCTTTTCTTTAGAAAGCAGAGCAGTATCTTCCCCTACACGCCTTTTAGAGGCAAAAGATAGACTCCCTGAAAAGCGAAAGTCGCTGGTAAACCTGAGGCAATCATAACCGAGTCTATACCAGCACTCAATATAATTTGCCAGAACTAGCTCTTGCGATTTCCTATCCTTTGCTAGACAAGGCTCTATCCACTTTCGATTCCATTTTTTCGTAAAGTACCTGATAACCTCTGTATCAATATGAAGTTCAATGAAATGGACCCTTGAGGGAATCTTCCTTCTTAAGATAACTTCCCTAAACTCTTCTTTATCTGGTTTTGGATATTTCATG
>CAZQMG010000157.1:0-3772 GCA_964594375.1 uncultured Clostridia bacterium
ACTATTCACTGACTTTTCCTAACTATCCTTATAAATTTTCTTTTACCTGCTTGCAAAACGTGACTCTCGCCTGGAGAAACTTCCCAGCCAATATCTTTCACTATTTTTTCATCCCATTTCACTCCCCCTTGCTTAATTAGACGGCGTGCCTCTGAACCGCTATTCGCCAAACCGGTAAGCTGGAGAATCCTCACTATCCATATCTTACCTTCCTTCATTTCATCTGAGGCCAAAGAATAGGAGGGAATGTCGGTTGGTGTCTCTTTTCTCTTGAAAATAGCTTTAAATCTCTCTTTTGCCACTTCTGCGTTAGATTTACTATGGTAAAAACTGACTATCCTCTCGGCTAATTCCTCTTTTGCTTTACCAGGATGCAGCCTCCCCTCCTTAGACTCCTTTTCTCTGGAGTCTACTTCTTCTTCACTTAGAGAGGTCAGCAATCGAAAATACTTAAATATTAACTCATCGGGCATTGACATAACTTTTCCGTACATCTCATAAGGCGGTTCTGTCACCCCAATATAATTCCCCAGACTTTTGCTCATCTTCTTAGAACCATCTATACCCTCCAGGAGTGGCATGGTAATGACAATTTGTGACGGCTGTCCATAAGCCTTCTGTATTTGTCTTCCTAAAAGAAGATTGAATTTCTGGTCTGTCCCGCCTAACTCTACATCGGCATGCATGGCTACCGAATCATAAGCCTGCATCAAAGGATACATAAATTCGTGAAGACCAATAGGATATTTTTTTTGATAGCGCAAACTAAAATCGTCTCTTTCCAGCATTCTTGCCACGGTATAACGAGAAGCAAGTTTCAGGACATCAGAAAAATTCATCTTGCTAAGCCATTCAGAGTTAAAGAGCACTTCTGTTTTTTTTGGAGCTAATATCTTAAAGGCCTGTTCTCGATAAGTTCTGGCATTGGCAGCTATCTCCTTGATAGACAAGGGTTTCCTCGTTTTACTTCTACCGCTGGGATCCCCAACCCTGGCGGTAAAGTCACCAATTAAGAGAATAACTTTATGTCCTAAATCCTGGAAACATCTTAGCTTAAAAAGAACTATACTATGTCCCAGATGAATATCGGAAGTAGTAGGATCCACTCCAAGCTTTATGCGAAGTGACCCCTTGCTTGTTATTCTTCTTAAAAGCTCACTTTCCTGAATGATTTCTACTGTATTCTTCTTGATCAGTTGAATCTGTTCTTCCGGTTCCATCCCCTTTCCTCCTATCAACTTAATTCTAACATAGCGTATAGCGGGTAGCGTTTAGCGTATAGAATAAATCATTAAAGCTAAGAACTCAAAGCTAAAAACGAAAAACCATAATTCAAAATTCAAAACTTATTTTCCTTTTTAAGTTGGTTTTAGATTTTAAGTTTTGCTTTTGCATTTTTCACTAAACGCTATACGCTCTTTTTATCTGTGGTATTTTCTTCATTAGAATATCCATTATTTTGTCTGAAATCTCAGTGAAAGAAGAAAACTCTCCTGTATCTATCCATAATATTCGTTTATCCCCCTTAAACCAACTCATCTGACGTTTGGCAAATCTTCTGGTATCTCTCTTTACTAACCTGATTGCTTCTTCTTCTGGATACTCTCCCTTTAGATAGGCTATTATCTGTTGATATCCTAATCCCTGTAAAGAAGGTAAATCTTCTGAATACCCTTTGTTCAAAAGAGACCCTACTTCCTCAATCAATCCTCCTGCTACCATTCTATCCACTCGCTCATTAATTAGACGGAAAAGAGATTCTCTTTCTCTCTCCAAGCCAATCATTACTGCATTTGTCAAGGTAGAAGGAAATTGTGTTTGATAAGAGGAGATTGGCTTGCCAGAAAGATGGTAAACCTCCAGCGCCCTGATAATCCTTCTTTGGTCATGCGGATGAAGGCGAGAAGCAGTAGTCGGGTCCACTCGCTCAAGTTCCTGATGGAGAGTTCCAATGCCTTCTTTTTTCTCCTTTTTTTTTAACTTCTCCCGCAACTTCCAATCTGCTCCTGGCCCTATGAAAAGTCCATCCATTACAGCCTTTATATAAAGACCGCTACCTCCTACCAAAATAGGTAATTTATCTTTCTTTTGTAATTCTTTTATAATAGCTTCTGCCCGTGCTTTGAAATCAGCCACATTAAAAATCTCATCAGGAAGAACAAAGTCAATAAGATGGTGCGGAACTTCCTGGCGAATAGCAGGAGAAGGCTTGGCAGTGCCTATATCCATCTCCTTGTAAATCTGGCGAGAATCAGCAGATATTATCTCTGCTCTAATTCTTTTTGCCAATTCTATGGCTACTTCCGTCTTCCCCACACCGGTTGGTCCTAAAATAACCAAAAGGGCATCTAGCAAGAGTTGACCTTCCCTCTTAAGGCCCAACATCCAGGAGTAACTATTTTCACTGATATAATATTACCGATAAGCTCCTTTCTACCCTTAAATACCACTATCTTATTAGTGCGTGTTCTTCCTTGAAGCTCATCAGAACTCTTTTTTGAGATTTTTTCTACCATAATTTCGACTTCTTTCCCGACCAAGGACTCATTCTTTCTAAGAAGGATTTTCTGTTGAAGCTCGATTAACCTTCTTAGCCTTTGGCCACTAATTTTTTCAGGAATCCTTTCCTTGAGCCGGACTGCTTCGGTCCCCTTAAGAGGAGAATAACAGAAAGTGAAAGCACCGTCAAAACCAACTGTTTCTACCAACTCCAGAGTGTCCTGGAAATCTTTTTCCTCCTCTCCGGGAAATCCCACAATAATATCGGTAGTAAGAGCTATCTCGGGAATTGCCTGGCGGAGTTTGTTCACCAAATTCTTGTAATGCTCTCGCGTATAGCCTCTCTTCATTCTGGATAAAATCTTATTAGACCCTGATTGAACCGGCAGATGAAGATGCTCACAGACCTTATCCAATTCTGCCATTTTCTCAATCAACTTATCACTTAGGTCCTTGGGGTGAGAAGTAGTAAATCTTACCCTCCTTAAGTTCTCTACCTGATTAACAAGAACTAAAAGGTCAGCAAAGTCTATTTTTTCCTTTTCCCCTTTACCATAGGAATTCACATTTTGCCCCAGAAGAGTTACTTCCTTATATCCTTTTTGAGCCAGTTCTTCAATTTCTCTCAGGATATCCTTACGCGGTCTGCTCACTTCTCGACCTCTTACATAAGGGACATTACAGTAAGAACAGAAGTTATTACAGCCTCTCATAACGGAAACAAAAGCGCTAAATCTTCTCTTTCTTAATTTGGGCATGCCTTCAGGAATTGCTCTATCTTCCTCTACCTGAACTATCGTAGAGTGGGAGCTACCTTTCGCCTTAGTACCTCGAACTCCGTCACCGAAGAATTGCCCTAACACCTCCGGCAACTGGTAAAAATTGGAAGTACCTAAAATAAAATCTAGATAGGGTGCTCGCTGTAGAACCTCCTCTGGCTCTTTCTGCACTAAACATCCGCATAAACCCAGAATAAGCTCAGGCTTTTCTTCCTTAAGTTTCTTTAATTCTCCCAGTCTGCTGTAAATCTTATGTTTAACTTTCTCCCGCACATAGCAGGTATTAAGGAGAATTACCCCAGCTTCCGCAGGGTTATCTGTCAAGTGATAGCCGCTATTCTCTAATAAGCCAGCCATAATTTCGGAATCATACTCATTCATCTGACATCCATAGGTACGGATACAGACTTTGGGAAAATCGTTCTTGATATAGCTCTGCTTTTTTGTCATCTTTTTCTATTGTAGTGATGAGAACTCCTAATAATCCATTTTAG
>CAZQMG010000158.1:0-3756 GCA_964594375.1 uncultured Clostridia bacterium
AATTTTAGAGAATTGATGATGTTGCTCCGTATCATATTATTACATTTATTGAATGTTTGTCAACAGCCCCTAGCGAGATTACCAAGACGTCGTTTTATACGCCCTGCAGGGCAAGGTCGGCCAGGTTTTTGCGAATAATAATTTGAGGAAGCTCCATAGCAGATACCAAAAGAGAAAGATATTCTTGACACAGAGATACTTTGTTATACCTTAGGTAGAAGAGTCCAGATAAGAGGAAAATGGAATGTTAGAATTTCTGGAAGAACTTGGAATTAGTCCTTATTTCAAAGCAGCTTTGAGTTTCGTGATTTTTTTTCTGGGGGCGAAATTTGTCTATCTTGTTCTCACTCATCTGGTAGAACGATGGACAAAAAAAACCGCCACCCAGCTTGACGATATTATCCTGGCCCGAGTGAAAACTCCTGTATTCTATTTTATTCTTCTGGCCGGAATAGCCACTGCCCTTAACTTCCTCCCTCTTCCTGCCCTGGTCAAAAGTATCTCTTCCAAGGCGTTAGCCTCCGTAGTCATAGGCATTTCCTGTTATCTAGTCGCTTTCTTCATCAATTTGTTTATCAAAACCTGGTTTACACAAAGAAAGGCAGTTACGGGTAAGGCCAGAGGGCACGAATTGATAATAATAAGCAGAAAAATTCTAAACTTTGTTGTATTTATCCTTTTACTTATCTTCATCCTTAACGTCTGGGGTATAAAAGTAACTGCTTTGGTAGCCAGCCTGGGCATTGCTGGCTTTATCATAGGTTTTGCTTTGCAAGACATCTTTGCTAATGTTTTTGGTGGAGTGGCTCTCATTGCTGATAAATCGTTTAAGATAGGCGACTTTATAAAACTAGAAACTGGAGAAATAGGAGAGGTTATTGACATAGGCTTAAGATCTACCCGTATAAAATCTTTTGATGAGGGAAATGAAATTATCATTCCCAATAATAGCCTGGTGACAACCAAAATTACTAATTACGGACGCCCCGCCATTAACTTAAAGATGGTAATTAAAATAGGAATAGCCTACGGGTCGGATATAAAGAAGGCAAAACAAATCCTCCTTGCCTGTATTAATAAGATAAAGGGAATTCTTGAAGACCCTCTTCCCAGAGTCTATTTTATGGAAATGGCTGACTTTTCCCTTAACTTCAGGCTGGTCTTTTGGGTTCATAATTTTAAGGATAGATTTGACATACAGGATAAGATCGTTTCTGCCGCCTACGAGGAGCTCCAGGCTCAGGGAATAAAGATTCCCTTCCCCACCAGAACAATCCACATAGAAAAAGATAGCGGATAGCGTTTAGCGGATAGCGTATAGGATAAGTTATTATAGCTAAGAAACAAGACCAAAAACCATAATATACTGCCTTGTTCATAGTTCGTTGTTCATCGACCTGCTAACCCACTAGTTAAATGGTCAATTGGTTAAATGGTTAATTTTCCCCCTCACCCCATCCCTCTCCTCATAGCGGAGAGGGCGCCATTTACCACTCACCACTTAACCATTCACCACTCACCATCTTATTGTTTTTTTGTCGATGAACTATAAACTTATAACTACGAACTATTCATGATTTCTTGGAATCAAATTTTGAGCCCTGTAAAGAACCTCTATCTATAAATTCCTGGTCAATAGCAGAGAGAATCTTATGTTTATTGAGATTCCAGCGGGGGGCGACAAGCATCTTATCCTGAAGAACTTCTCCTACCAGTCGTTGGATAGTAATCCTGGCGGGAAGCAGCTCAAGCACATCACAGACAAGCTTTATATATTCTTCTGAAGAAAGAACCTTGAACTCTCCTCTTTGGAAATCTCTGACTAACTCTGTTTTCTTAACAACTTGAAGATGGTGGAGCTTAATTCCATCAATTCTCATTCTGGCTAGCGCTCTAGCTGTTTCAAGGATGTCTTCTTTTGCCTCGCCCGGTAGACCCAGAATAATATGAACGCAAATAAAGATATTCCTACCTTGCGTTCGCTTAACTGCATCTTCAAACTGAGCAAAATTATGACCCCTCCTAATTCTTAAAAGTGTCTCATCATGTATTGATTGGAGTCCATATTCGAGCCAGATATGGTAATCCTGGGCATAACTTTCAATGAGGTCAAGCACTTCATCAGGAACACAGTCAGGTCTGGTTCCGATGCAAAAGCCGATGACGTCCTTATCCTGAATAGCCTCATCATACAGCCTCTTTAGAATCTTCACTTTTGCGTAGGTATTTGTATAGGATTGAAAATAGACCAAAAATTTGTTAACTTTGCCTTTTCTTTTGAGCAAAGCTTTTCTATATTTGATCTGGAGAGAAATACTTGATTTTTGTAAAAGGATGGAAGGGCTGAAACTTGGGTTATAACAGTAAGTGCAACCACCGTAACCAATCTTACCATCTCTATTGGGACAGGTAAAACCAGCGTCTATAGGTAATTTATAAACCTTACAGTCGAATCTTTCCCTTAAAAACTGACTAAATGGATAATAACGCCTGCTATTATATTTCACACTTCTTTTTTTTCTCCCTTTGGTAGCGTCAGTATTTCTGGCTCGTTTTCCGTTATGGCAATGGTATGTTCGAAATGAGCAGAGGGTTCACCGTCTGCTGTTACCACCGTCCAGTTATCCTCTTTTACTTTGACCTCAAAGCTTTTTGTATTAACCATTGGCTCAATTGCTAATGTCATTCCTTTTTTAAGGAGGGGACCCTGGTGAGGTTTGCCAAAATTAGGCACTGCCGGTTCTTCATGGAGAGCTTTTCCAATCCCGTGACCGACAAAAGCTCTCACTACGGAAAATCCATTTTTCTCTACATAAGATTGGATAGCATAAGAAATATCAGAGAGCTTATTTCCTGCTTTTGCCTGTTTGATTCCTCTGTATAGTGCCCCTTCGGTAATTTGCAATAATTTCTTTACTTCATCACTTACTTCACCTACGGTCACAGTGATAGCTGCATCACCATAGTATCCATTAAATATTACTCCCAAATCGAGGCTTACAATATCACCTGAACACAGCCTATAAGACCCGGGGATACCATGAACAACTTGTTCATTGATGGAAGTACATAAAGAAGAGGGAAATCCACGATATCCCTTAAAAGCTGGCTTAGCTCCCCGTTTCAAAATCAGGCTCTCCGCTAAACGGTCGAGCTCTTTTGTAGTTATTCCTGAATCTGTAATAATAACCTCTCGCAATTCTTCCAGAACATCTGCCACAATTTGTCCGGCTTTTCTAAGAAATCCTAACTCCTCTTTTGACTTTAAAGTAATCATTAACTATGTCCTTTTAAGAAACACCTGGGGATAATTATAGCGTTTAGCGTAAGCGGGTAGTAAAAAGATATCGTATTACGTATGTGGCATCTCGTGTGTGGTGATAATTCGATTGACGCACTTCTTTTTCGATATACTATATACGATATACCATATACGAATTGCCATTCACCATTCTCACCACCAGCGTCCTCTTTCCTGATAAGTTTTAATAAATTTTTCAACAGAACGGTCGTAGGTTCTTTCTATATCATCGGGGAAAAAACAGGCTGGTAATTCTCCCATTTCCCAGTGATAGCTGATGCACTCACAGCAAATTCCCTTTCTACTGCAGGGCTCATAGCTGCAATTGCACTTTTTCTTATTCTGCTCTATACTGCACTCCCGCATTCTTTCTTTATCCTCCTACCAAGATACGCCTCGCTACGCTCGGCTATTTCGTATTGCGTCGTGCGTGATGCGTATTGCGTATGTTGTTC
>CAZQMG010000159.1:0-3730 GCA_964594375.1 uncultured Clostridia bacterium
AAATAAAAATTGAGGGAGAATTTAGTATGAAAAACTGTAATATAGGACTGATAGGTTTAGCAGTGATGGGTAAGAATCTAGTTCTCAACATGGAGAAACACGGGTATTCGGTGGCGGTTTTTAATAGAACCGTGGAAAAAGTAGACAGCTTCTTAAAAGAAGAAGTCAGAGAAAGGAATATAGTGGGAACTCACACTATAGAGGAATTGGTCGAAGCTCTCGAGGTTCCTAGGAAGATAATACTGATGGTTAAAGCGGGCAAACCGGTGGATGATTTTATCGATAAACTTCTGCCTTATCTGAAAAGCGGTGATTTGATTATTGACGCTGGTAATTCCTTTTTTCAGGATACTATAGGACGGAGTAACTACCTGGCCGAAAAAAATATTCTTTATATTGGTACTGGAGTTAGCGGTGGGGAAGAGGGGGCTTTGAAGGGTCCTGCTATTATGCCGGGCGGGCAATTAGAGGCTTACAAGCTGGTAGAACCAGTCTTTACTGACATAGCTGCTCAGGTCGATGGTGTTCCCTGCTGTGCTTATATTAGCTCCGATGGCGCTGGTCATTATGTTAAGATGACTCACAATGGCATCGAATATGGTGATATGCAGCTCATTTCCGAGGCATATAGTTTGATGAAGAATATTCTGGGTATGGATGCCAAGGAGATGGGACAAACTTTCAGTGCATGGAATCAAGGTAAACTTGATTCATATTTAATTGAGATAACCGCTGATATCTTTACCAAAATAGATACTACCGGAAATCCTTTAGTAGAGATGGTTCTTGATGAGGCGGCTCAAAAGGGTACTGGTAAATGGACCAGTCAATCAGCCCTGGATTTAGGAGTACCTGCATCGACCATTGCCGAGGCTGTATTTGCCCGATGCATTTCAGCTATTAAAGAAGAGCGAGTTAAGGCAGGAAAAGTACTAAAGGGCCCTGGCAAAAAATACCAGGGTGACAAAGAGGATTTGCTGGAAGCAATTAAAGAGGCACTCTATGCCGCTAAAATCTGTTCTTACGCCCAGGGTTTTTCCCTGATGAAAGAAGCTGCTAGAGAATATAAGTGGGAACTTGACCTGGGTAGAATTAGTATGCTCTGGCGGGGCGGTTGTATTATTCGGGCTAAATTTCTAAAAAAGATCAACGAAGCTTTTAAGCGAAACCCGCACTTACCTAATTTACTATTAGACCCTTACTTTAAAGAAGCAATCGAGGAAGTTCAGGATAAGTGGCGCAAAGTTGTCATTACAGCAACTGACTTGGGCATACCAGTGCCTGCTTTTAGTTCAGCCCTGGCTTATTTTGACAGCTATCGAAGCAGCCGATTGCCAGCAAACCTCATTCAGGCACAAAGAGACTATTTTGGAGCGCACACCTATAAAAGAGTAGATAAGAAGGGCATATTTCATACAGAATGGATGCTAAAAGACCGCCCAGAAGCAAGGATAGATAGTTAAATAGGGAGAATGATTATGCTAGAGGGGATTAATCGTTTAGTTAAAGTCATCCAAAAAGAAGGAGTTTTTAGGTCCTCTGAAATGACGAATATTAAGAAGGAAAGAGTTAAAGAGGCAGCCAGGAGGCTGCCTCTCAATTTCTATCTTCATCATAAGTCTCTGAATATCTCACAGGGAAAGGTCTATTTTTTTATTGAGGAGGAGAAAGAAAAGAAACTGGTTTCTTGTGTCTGCGGAAAAGTTAACGATGATGAATTTATGGCTGATGAAACTATAAATATAGATGGTTTCAGTCTCAAAATCTGTCCCTTGACACATGAGAACGCTATGGTCATCAGGGAAGTTTTTAGGTATACTGCTCCCACTGTTTTAGGCACTGAACCTGCTTTTGGCACCGGGGATAGGATAGGAGGAGAAGCGTCTGCTACCCCTGGTCACATCAGGGCGGTGAGGGATTATGATGTAGCTGCATTCTTTGCCCAGCAGTCAGTAAGGGAGAATGAGCGTACAAAAAGAACATTCCAGAATGTCCTTGATGATGTTACCTGGGGAGTCTTGCAAGAGGGATACAAAGGCAAATGGGGTGCAGATGCTGACCACTTGATGGATTTAGCCAGTATGGGTCTGGCGGTGGATGCAGGGTTTACTATGTTTACTGTTGATCCTTCTCACTGTATCAATAACGCTGCTTCTGATATGAGAAGAAAGGAGTTAGAAAGAGAATGGGCAAAGTTGTTCAGAACCAGGAAAGAGGCTGATAATTTCCTGGATAGATATCTTTCTCTCAAAGAAGAATTGAGCAACGGTAATTACAAATTGCCAATCAGGTATAATGAGGAACAGATAATGCGGATTGCAGTGCAGTATCTAAAGGCAATACGATTTACCATAGATGCTTATGCTGCCATTACTCAACATAAAGGTGACAGTGACTTTGATTTTGAAATGTCCGTTGACGAAACGAGCATAGCGACGACTCCTCTGGCTCATTACTCAATTGCCAGGGAATTGAGTAATGCCGAAGTAAAGCTAACCGGTCTGGCGCCAAGATTTGATGCCGATTTTGAAAAAGGCATAGACATTAGGGCCAATGATGGAAAGAAGCCTTTGCCGGCTGATTTAAGGAAATTTGAGGATAGCGTTAAAGAGCATTCTTTAATTGCCAGAAAGATGGGTCCTTATAAACTATCTGTTCACTCAGGGAGCGATAAGTTTACCGCCTATCCTCTGATCAGTAAATATACAGAGGGAATGTTCCACGTAAAAACTGCCGGAACAAGTTATCTGGAAGCAGTCAAGGTTATAGCGCGGCATGATTCTTCTCTTTTTAGGAAAATGCATCAATGTGCTTTGGCCACATTTGGAAAAAACCGTCTCAGCTACCATCTAACTACTAATTTGAGTAATATTCCCTCTATACGGGAGCTAAGTCAGGCAGAAGTAGTTAAACGGTTAACAGTAAATGATGATTGGAGACAGGTTATCCACGTAGCTTATGGTGTTTTGCTAGATGAATTTGGAAAGAGAATGGTGAATGTCTTAAGAGAAAATAGAGAGGATTATTATCAAAGCGTGGCTAAACATATAAGGAGACATCTGGAAGTTTTTGGTGTAAGAAAAGAGAGCCTATAGCGCTTAGTTTTTGTCATAGATGGGGTCTAACGAGGTTTTTGTGTAAACCATTTGAGGGGATTAAAAAATTTAGCTTTATTGTTTTACCATAACAATTTGCTTCTTTAAACCTTCCTTTTTCTCCATCATTAAAATAGCTTTTTCCAATTCGCACAAAGGAAACTCCTCAGTCAGGAGATAGTCGATGTCTAACCGTCCCGAGGCTAAAAGTTTAGCTGCTCTATTAAAAGTATCCAGGGTGACGGCATAAGTGCCTATCACAGTCAACTCACGGAAATAAATATCGAAAGGCTTAATCTGGGAAAAAGCTTTGGTGTCAGCCACACCAAAAATGTTAATCATTCCCCCTTTTTTAGCCATTTGAATAGCCTGTTCTGTCGTTTGAGGAGAGCCAACCGCTTCTATGACTACATCTGCTCCCTGACCAGAAGTAATCTCTTTTATCTCATTTACAGGGTGGTCAGTTCGCATTGGGTCAATGACAAAGTCTGCTCCTCGAGCTTTGGCTAGTTTTCTTCTTTCTGAGATACATTCAGATACTATTATTTGTGAAGGACCCTGGAGTTTGACTAGTTCAAGGAGTAGAAGGCCCACTGTCCCCGCTCCTATAAGAAGAATTGAGTCTCCCTGTCTAA